>NZ_JAEIGB010000029.1:0-29172 GCF_022341265.1 Geobacillus sp. YHL | reverse complement strand
CTCTCGATTGGAAATCCGGGATGGCCGCTGCTTTGTTTGAGTATGCCCAAATTTATGGAAGGCGTATGTATAATTTTGGATAATCAACACTCGTGTTCGTCAACAATATTTGGAATCGAAAAGTTAAAGGAGGGCTCCCGCTCGTCAGCCGCCAAGGAGCGGATCGCTGTCGTCAGCGGGAGGGAACAGCGCCGGATGCAAAAGCGGCGCCAATTTTTTTAATCCGACCAAGAGGCGCGGAGACGGACGGCAATAGAGTGATTCTTCCAAAATATGGATGTTCCCAGTGCGGACCGCCTCGGCCTGTTGGGCATTCGGGCGCGCCGTGACGGCTTTCGGGCTCATTTTTTTTGTCTGCACGCCGACCCAAACGAGCAAGATGTGCGACGGATTGCGGGCGAGAACGTCGTCCCATTCCGTTTGAACGCTCGCTTGCGGGATGTCGGAGAAAATGTTGCGCCCGCCGGCGAGCTCACTTAGTTCGCTCAGCCAGTTGGCGCCGCCCGGTGTGAAGATCGGCCGCGGCCACCATTCCCAATAAAGGCGGGACGGTTCAGCCGATGCGGCCCGCTCGCGATGCCAATCAAGCACGTCATGATAGCGGCGGACGAGTTCGGCCGCTTTTTTCGTTTCGCCAAGCGCCTCGCCAAGCCGAAGAAGGTCGTTGGCAATGTCATCGAGCGAATTCGGCGCCAGCACGAGATGCGGGAGCCCGCGCCGTTTGAGCTCCTCGACGTTGCGCTCCATGCCGGGCACGCTTAGGGATGCGACGACGAGATCCGGTTTGAGCGCCTCGACTTGATCCATATCAATGCGCAGATCCGGCCCGACTTTCGGCAGCTGCTTCACTTCCGGCGGCCAGTCGGACGAATCGTCGACGGCGGCGACATCGTCAAGGCGGCCGAGATAGGCGAGCAGTTCGGTGTTGCTTGGACAAAGGGAAACGATTCTCATCAGCGTCGGTCCTTTCTAAATCATCGTGATGATTACGGATTCGCCTTGCCCTGCGTGATTTCCTGTCCGTTTCAGCTGATTTTTTTGCATGAACGCAAGGAGAGAAAAGTTAGATAGTCGAAAGAATCGCTTTGCTTCGCTATAATGAAGGTGGGAATGAATCAACATGGAAAGGGATGAGACGATGTTTACGGTAAAACCTTTGCCGTCGGTGGAGGAACGGGATGAAGCGCTTGTCATCGGTTTGTTTGAAGGGGCGAATTCATGGAGCGGCCTTGCCGGCGAATACGATGCCCGTCTTGGCGGACGGCTGTCGGAACTGCAGAAAGAAGGCGATATTTCCGCGAAGCGGGGGCGCATCGCCACCGTTCATCCATTTTTGCCGATGGGGGCGAAGCGGCTGTATTTCGTCGGTCTCGGCAAAAAAGAAGAGTTGACGTTTGAGCGGCTGCGCGAGGTGTTCGGCAAGCTGTTTCGCGCGTTGAAGCAGGCGAAGCGGACGAAAGCGGCGGTCGCGCTGGACACGTTTACGACCGAGGCCGTCGATGGAAACGAAGCGGCGCACGCCTTGGCGGAAGCCTATCACTTGGCGACGTATGAATTCCCTGGGTATAAGCAGAAAAAGTCACAACCGGACTACCAGCTCGAATCGCTCATCGTCTACACGGCGGCCGAAGCGGCAGAAATTGAAGCGAGCTTGTTTGTCGGTTCGGTATACGGGAAGGCGACGAATTCGGCGCGCACGCTTGTCAATACGCCGGGGAATTTGCTGACGGCGTCGGATTTGGCTGATTATGCCGTGAAGCTCGCGAACCGATACGATTTTGACTATGAAGTTTTGGAGAAAGAAGACATGGAGCGGCTCGGCATGGGAGCGCTTTTGGCCGTCAATCAAGGCTCGAAACAGCCGCCCAAACTGATCGTCTTAAAATACCAAGGAAAAGACGAGTGGGAAGACGTGATCGCCCTCGTCGGCAAAGGGGTGACGTTCGATACGGGCGGCTATTGTTTGAAGCCGCGCGACAGCATGGTCGACATGAAAACCGATATGGCCGGCGCGGCGGCGGTGCTCGGGGCGATGGAAGCCATCGGCGAACTGCGGCCGGAACAAAACGTGCTCGCCGTCATTCCGGCGCCCGACAATATGATCAGCGGCGAGGCGTTCAAGCCGGACGATGTCATTACGTCGCTGTCCGGAAAAACGATTGAAGTGAAAAACACGGATGCGGAAGGACGGCTCATTTTGGCCGATGCGGTGACCTATGCGAAACAGCACGGCGCCAGCTATATCATCGATGTCGCCACGTTGACGGGCGGAGTGATCGTCGCCTTGGGCACGGACAAAACGGGCGCGATGACGAACAATGAGGAGCTGTTTGAGCAATTGCTTGAAGCGTCGATGGAAACCGGGGAGTTCATTTGGCGGCTGCCCATTACAGAAAACGACCGCGAGCGGGTGCGAAGCAGCAAAATCGCCGACTTGAACAATTCTCCGGGGCGGGAAGGACACGCCATTATGGGCGGGGCGTTCATCGGCGAATTTGTGGAAGATACGCCGTGGGTGCATTTGGATATCGCCGGCACGGCCGCCACAAAGAAAGACGGCGACCTCGGTCCGGCTGGGGCGACAGGCGTGATGGTGCGCACGCTCACCGCGTTTGTCGAGCGGTTTGAATAAAACGAACGCCGGCAGGCTGATCGACAGGCGCTGCCTTGGCGCAGAGGCGCCCAGTGTGAGGGCGGGGTATGCCGGCAGCGAACGAGCCGAAGCGGACGTGCATAGCTTCGGCTTTTGTTTGGCACGCTACTATAGTACATAGCAGGAAAAGCGAACAGAATGTAAATGTAGTGTAAATTTCGTGTAAAGTTTTTTATTGTCTTATTGTAAATGCTGTGTAAATTGTTACAATAAGTAGCGGTGATTTTGATTTCGCAAATGGAGGGTGTCCGATATGATTTTTTCACCGAAAAAAGACGTTTTCTTCGACATGTTGTTTACGATTTCGGAAAATGTGAAGGAAGCGGCGCAATATTTTGTCGAGTATAAAATTCAAAGCGTAAGCGACTTGAAAGAATTTGCCCGCGTCATGAAAGAGTACGAACGAAAGGGCGATTCATTCATCCATGAACTGGTCGTCCAATTGAACAAAACGTTCATTACGCCGATCGAGCGGGAAGACATCCACCAGTTGGCGATGAAAATGGATGATGTGCTTGACGGGTTTGAGCAATGTTCGGCGCGGTTTGAAATGTTTTCGTTCACGGACATCGATGAACATATGGTGAAGTTTTTTGACTATATTTATCAAAGCACGATTGAAATTGTTCACGCCCTCGAACTGCTTGCGAACAAAAAATTGCTCGATATGCGCCAACATGCCATTAAAATCAAGGACTATGAAACGAAGTGCGACGAAATTTTGCGCGCGTCGATCAAAAACTTGTTTGTGACGCAAAAAGACCCGATTAAAATCATTCAATACAAAGAGCTTTACGAAATGTTGGAAGAGATTGCCGACAGTTGTGAAGATGTCGCCAATACGTTAGAGACGATTATCATGCGCAACGCATAAAAAGGGGACGCTGTGTTTATGGATACGATCCTGATTTTAACGATCTGCATCGTCATTTTCGCATTGGCGTTTGACTTTATCAACGGCTTTCACGATACGGCCAACGCCATTGCCACATCGGTGTCGACAAGGGCGCTCACGCCGCGTCAAGCCATTATTTTGGCTGCGACGATGAACTTTATCGGCGCGCTCACCTTTACCGGCGTCGCGAAAACGATTACGAAAGACATTGTCGATCCATTCACCCTTGAGAACGGTTCTCTCGTCATTTTGGCAGCGCTGGTTGCTGCCATTGCCTGGAACTTAATTACGTGGTATTATGGCATTCCGAGCAGCTCGTCGCATGCACTCATCGGTTCGGTCGCTGGGGCAGCCATTTCCGCCGCTGGCTGGGATGTAATCCACTACCAAGGTTTTCTTAAAATTTTGGAATCATTGATTATTTCTCCATTTTTGGCGATGGGTGTTGGGTTTGTCATTATGAGTTTGTTTCGTTTCTTATTTAAAGACGCCAATTTAACAAGAACAACCAAAGGGTTTCGTCTATTTCAAGTTGTAACGGCTGCATTGCAGGCGTATACGCATGGAACGAATGACGCCCAAAAAACGATGGGCATCATTACGATGGCGCTGATCGCTGCCGAAATGCACCACTCAGATGTCGTGCCGGAATGGGTGCGCATTTCTGCCGCCTTAGCCATGGGATTGGGGACGGCTGTCGGCGGATGGAAGATCATCAAAACGGTCGGTGGAAAAATTATGAAAATCCGCCCTGTCAATGGGGCGGCAGCGGACTTATCCTCGGCGCTCGTCATTTTTTCCGCCACGTTGTTGCATTTGCCAGTCAGCACGACGCACGTCATTTCCTCGGCCATCATGGGGGTCGGCGCCGCCCAACGGGTGAAAGGCGTCAAATGGGGCGTCGCTCGCCGCATTGTGCTGACATGGATCATCACCTTGCCAGTGTCAGCGTTGATTGCTGGGTTTGTGTACCAGGTTCTCCGTTTATTTTTCTAACGAATGAAAGAGGGTGTCCCAACAGATCGGGACACCCTTTCTTATTGTTTTTCCTATGTTGTGTTTTGTTTAAGGAAAATTTCCCTTTTGGGTCAGACTCTTTTCGTGTTTAGGCCGCCGAACGGTCCGCGGCGGAGGAGCGTCCGATCGCCCGGCAAATCCTTGGGGCGATCAAGCCGGCGACGATCGACAACAAAATGTCTTTCGGCAGCGGGGCAAGCATCCAGCCCCACACCATGCCGTACGAAAGCCCTTCCGGCGCTTCCGCCCATAGTTTGTACGCCATGTACATCCAGTTCGTGCCGATGACATAGTTGATGACCATGCCAACGAGTGCGGCGGTGACGAAACGAGCTTTTGACGCCGGCTGCGGGCCGCGGTTGATGACCCATCCGGTCGCATAAGCGGCAACGATAAACGAAAGAATGAAGCCAAATGTCGGTTGGAAAATCATCGACAGTCCGCCGTTGAATTTGGCAAACACCGGCACGCCGGCGAGGCCGACGAGCATGTACACAATCATCGCCACCGCACCGAGCCGCCGCCCGAGCACCGCTCCGGCCAAGACGCAGAAAAACGTCTGCAGCGTAATGGGAACACCGCCGACGACAAGAAACGGCGCCCACGACGTAATGTTCGCCCCGATCGCCATCAAGGCGACGAACATGGCGGCGAGCGTCATGTCAATCGGTCGAAGTGAAGTCCGTCCTTCCATATGTAAACCCCCTTTTTTTGTCCGTTAACAAAATCGTACCGAACAACCGCTAGGCTGTCAATCCTCTTTTTTCGGCGGATGATAAAGCGGCTTGGGGGGATGATAAGAAAAACGACTCCTCGAGCGCTTCATGCGGACAACGCGGCGAGGAGCGTGAAAGGAGGTCTTGTCAATGGATCGGTTCGTGCCGGATGAGGAACTGAAGCGGGCGAGCAAAATGGGGGCGAACGAAGACATCATCCATACAAGCAAACACGACGACGGCTACGATTTGCGCACCCCGGCGGAAATCGGGGCTCGGCAGCCGACGGATGAAAACGGCAATGCGTAAAAGAAGGGGCGCGGATGGATGGGAAAGAAAAACGTCTTGGACCGATTCGCGCCTCGAAAAAGCCGGAGGATCGAGCGAAAAAAGATGGCCGCCTCCCCATCGAGTTCCCTTAGAGAGGTCTTGTCGTTCTGATAAAATGCTGCCGGCTCGAATGTCGTGCTCGTTTTTCAATGGGTTTTTCGGCATGAAAAGAGAAGAAAATGAATTTATTGATTTTTATGAATAAATACCTATTTTTGATATGGTAATAAAGTTCCTTTTTTTTATTTCCAGTAAGATTTTAATTGTAAATATATAGTTTATTTACCATAACGTGTACTTGGTAAGAGACTGAGGTAGCGTCAAAAGTTCTATGAAAAACCCAAACAGACCATAAAATATAATAATTACCTGGAGGATTTACTCTTTTCAGAATAAATAAAGGGTGAACTCAATTTGTTAGAGATCGTTTTGATTGTATTGTTTTTGATCGGTTTGTTCGTTTTCGTGGTTTACTATGATATTGGCTGATTGAGAAGAATGAAAGCATTCGATATCTTTACAACCTCGGGATTCCCACAACGTTTATCGGCCTTTCGCTGCTTGTTCACGTCATTCCGCTATTCGTCTGTTTGTTCCGTTCTAATAAGAAAAATGTAGAGAAAGCCTGAATGTTGGATGCATTTTGATGAAGGAGAACCGGTTTCCATGAATCGAAAAAAAGGTTTGTCTTGTTTGTTGCCGTGCTGATGGTTATTTTCTTTTTCGTCTACATGTTTGAAGAACAAGTGCTGCGCTTTTTAGACTACAAGGCGGTCAAGCTGACGATGTTGATTTCTTTGATCACGATCATTGTCGGTGATATCATCTATCGACGTACGTAATCGGATGCGCAGTGTGAACGGAAGGAGCCGTCGGGAGACGATGTCCGGGCAAGTTCGTTGAGGCGTTGGTGCTGGACGGTGATGAGACGACGGCTTTTTTGGTTCACTAAAGTCGGCGGCCGGATCAAGAACCGTTTTTGTGTGAAAGGGGTTGTCTACCCGCTTTGTCTGGCGGGACAGGGCGCAAACGACAACACCGCTTCCAGCGCCATGCATGGTCTGGAAGCGGCGCCCGCCTCGATCGAAGCGGTGAATGGAAAAGATTCCAAAACGATCAGGGTGAAAGACGAGACTCACCTAAAAGGCGGAAACACGTTCCAACGCAAGCCGATGACGAGCTGGCAGCACGGAAACGCGCCAGGCGGCGGCGACAACGTCAGGCGGATGCCGTCGGGATTGAAATACACATCGGTTTTCGAGCGGATGCCAAGCGAGCGGATGAGGCGCTTCACTTCATCCGTTTTTCCTTCTTGGGCGGCCGACATGACCGAGGCCGCAAACGAACGGGATTCGGCCAGTTTTTTCAAAACGGTGGCAGCATCGTTCATCAGCGTCTGCGCCGTGGCGGCGGACTGGGAAAAGAGCGCCGGGTCGATCGGAGGGTACGGGCCGGCCGGCATCCGCGGGAACGGGGTGAACATGGCTGCTTGCGCCTCCTTTCCGGAAATGGAATCCGATATTACGATATGTGCAAACAGCCAAAAAGGAGCGAAGCCAAACGGCGATTTCGCTCCTTCTTTATGCATTGCGCAGGCGGGACGCTATAAATAGCGCAGCCATAAATAGGCATGCGACAGGAGCAAGGCAATGAGCGTGAGCGGCGCGCCGATTTTCAAAAAATCAACGTACGTAAAGCCATGCCCTTCGCGCGAGGCCATGCCGGCGACAATCACATTCGCCGAGGCGCCGATGAGCGTCCCGTTTCCGCCGAGGCAGGCGCCAAGAGACAAGGCCCACCACAGCACGTCAATCTGCGGGGCGTCTGGAGACAGTCCCATGCCGACTGCCATATCTTGAATGAGCGGGATCATCGTGGCGACGAACGGGATGTTGTCGATCGTCGCTGAGGCGACGCCGGACAGCCAAAGGATGAAATAAGCGGCCGTGGAAATATCGCCGCCAGTGACATCGAGCGTTTTTTCGGCCAATAATTTGATCAGGCCGATGTCAACGAGCCCACCGACCAAGACGAACAGACCGGCGAAAAAGAAAATCGTGCCCCATTCGATCGAATGAAAGACATCCTCCAGTTCGTGCTCCGGCACGGCGATGAGCATGAGCACGACCGCTCCGGTCATGGCGATGACGGCCGCATCGACATGAATGACCGAATGAAAAATAAAGCCAAGGATGGTCAGCCCGAGCACGGCGACCGATTTGCGCATCAGTTTGGCGTCTTGAATGTAGTCGGCATCGCGAAGCGCCATCAGCTTTTGAATCAACGTTGGATCGGTTTTCAGCTGCTTGCGGTAAACGAATGCGAGCAGCGCGACCGTCACAATGGCGATGACGATGACGATTGGCGTCAAGTTGAACAAGAAAGCGTTGAAATCGAGATGCTTGTTCGCCGAGCCGATCATAATGTTCGGCGGGTCGCCGATCAATGTCGCCGTGCCGCCGATATTGGATAAGAGCACTTCAGAAATCAAATAGGGAACGGGGTTGACTTGGAGCATCCGTGTAATTGAAAACGTCACCGGCACGACAAGCAGCACGGTGGTCACGTTGTCCAAAAACGCCGACAACAGCCCGGTCAACAGTGAAAGCATCACCAAAATGCGGACCGGGCGGCCTTTGGCGAGTTTCGCTGCTTTAATGGCCATGTATTGAAAAAAGCCGGACTTGCTCGTAATGCCGACCAAGATCATCATTCCGATCAGCAGCGTGATCGTTCCCCACTCAATATGGTGGGTGAACGCTTTTTCGATGTCAACGATGCCGAAGATGACCATGAGCGCCGCCCCGAGCAAGGCGATGACCGCGCGGTGGATTTTTTCAGAAATGATGATCGCGTATACAACCAAGAAAACGGCAATGGCAAAATAATATTGAAGATTTGACACGTGTGCGGCAGAATGATCCATTCGTACTCCTCCCTTTCCAGTTATGTCGTCATGTTGTGAAAACCGCTCCCGCACGCCGGGCATGTCCAATCACTGCGCTCGCTGGCGGCTTCACGAACATAAAACGTAAATGAACAATGCGGACAAGGGATTTCGCGCACCCGATCGATCAACATCCGCCGCCTCGGTTCGGCTGGAGCATTGGTGTCAATGATCTCGACATGGATGTCGTCGCGCGATTCGTCTTCCGCGATCACGTTTCCTTCCGCTTCATCTTTTGTGCGCCAGCGGCCGCCGAGCACATGCTGCTCAAGTTGGCTGTGCGAGGAATGTTCAAGCATTTCTTCAGCCAGTTTCATGTACTGGCGGTCCGTCAGCCCGCTGAACGGAAGGTTCTTCTTCTGTTTTTTCCAATACGCCCGCAGTTGGTCTTCGGTGAAAATCCATGTAACAATCTGATGAATCACGACATTTTTCATCCCATCCACCCTCCTTTTTCTTGATCATATCATAGAAGGCTGGTGATTTAACAGGAAATGCGGCTCAACCATAGCATTTCTTCAATGCATCAACCTTATAAATGCTGCTCTTCTCTTCACTCAAGAACCATCGGTTTAGGGGAAATGGTTGTTTTTCGCCGATCTTGTAAAGGGTGGGGGAGAAAAAACGATTGGCTTGAATGGGAAGCGTCCATCCGCCCTTCTTCTTTTTCGCCAAGGCTTTCGTTGATTCCTACGGCATCCGCCTCTTTTTCGCCATTTTCTGAAAAAAGAAATAAACAATCGCTTCTGCGTGATATAATAATAGTAAGACGGACGGCAACAGCGTGCCGGAAAGGGGGGAAGCGACGATGGACAGCCCGCAATATTTGTTTCTCGATTTTGAATTTACGATGCCGGAGACGAAAACAAACCCGAACGGGTTTTGCCCGGAAATTATTGAAGTCGGCCTTGTCGCGGTTGTTGACGATCAGATCATCGGCCAATTTTCTTCCTATGTGAAGCCGCTCCGCTTTCCGCAGCTCACGGAACGGTGCAAGTCGTTTCTCAACATCACCCAAGAACAAATCGACCGCGGAATGAGTTTTTATGAGCTGGTTTCCTTGCTTCGGCAATATGACCGCAAACGCCCGACGACAGTGATGACGTGGGGGAGCATGGATATGAAAGTGCTCCGGGAAAACTGCCAATCGGCGCAAGTGGAATTCCCATTCACGGGCGAGCATCGTGATTTAGCCATGGAGTATAAGCGGTTTTTCGGCAACAAAAACCAAACCGCGCTGCGCAAGGCGGTGCAAGAGTACGGCAATGAGGCGGTTGGAAAAGCCCATTGCGCGCTCGATGATGCGTTCACCGCGTATACGATTTTCCGGCTGGTGGAAAACGACAAAAAATATTTGGCGAAGACAAAGCCGCCGACGATTGGAGAACGGATTGATTTGACCCAGCTGCGAAAAAAATTCGCTTTATAGCCGGCTGCGTTGGCGGCGGCTTTTTTTATGTTATAATAGAAAGTGGACGATTTTTTAGGCAGAAAGGTTGTTTCCTTATGTGGCCATCGGTGCTGAATTTATTTTTGTACTTTCCAGAAGACAAACGTGAATACATTCCCGCAGCCATTTCGTTTGCTGTCTTCTTCTTGATGGCGGTGTTCACGATGCGGCTCATCATCATCATCTCCCGGCGGCAGGAGAAGGAAGCGAAGCGGCTCGAAGAACAGCTGCTTGGAAAACGAGAGGAACGGAAGGAGCCGCCCGGAGTATAAACGAGCCACCCTCCGGCAATACTGGCGGATAACAAGTGATGCTGGAGGGTGGTTCGTGTTGCGAAAAACGTACGGTGTGGTGCTGGCGGCAGCGCTCGTGTTGTCCGGCTGCGGCCAAGAGAATGGAACGAGCCGGACGGTGGAGATGATCAATGCGGATGGCGATTCGATCGGTACGATCGAGTTGACTGAACAGGCGGAAGGGGTGCGGCTGAAGCTTGACTTGGAAGGCCTCCCGCCGGGAGAGCACGCCATTCACATCCATGAAAACGGAAGCTGCAAACCGCCCGATTTCCAATCGGCCGGCGGTCATTACAATCCGGACGGGAAAAAGCATGGCCTTCTCCACCCGGAGGGGGCGCATGCCGGCGATTTGCCGAACATTATTGTGAAGGATGACGGCACGGTCAACGTCGAGTTGAAGGCGCCCAATGTGACGCTGAAAGAAGGAGAGAAAGGCTCGCTGCTTACGAAAGACGGAACATCGATCGTCATTCACGCCAAGAAAGACGACGGCATGACCCAGCCGGCGGGAGACGCCGGCGGACGGATCGCCTGCGGGGAAATCAAGTCGTCGTGAAACAGGGGCTCGCGCGCGGGCCCCTGTTTCACGTTGCCGGGGCAACGCTTCGCATGGCAAATGCGAGAAAGTGACGGTTGCACAGCTTCTGCTGCACATGGATGGCGGAACGGAGCAACAGGTCCGGCGCTGCTTCTTTTCCCTTTCGCCATCCGCTTGGCCGCTCTTCTTTGGTGCAAAGCTATATAGATGCAACGAAATCGTTTAACATATCCTTGACGGAAAAGTGGCTCATCCATTTTTGACTGTCGAAGGCAAGCCGTAGGCTTGCCTCCGTCACGCTAAGGCGTGACGGAAGACCGAACAACGACTCGCTTAAAGACCCATTCATGGGTCTTTAAGCGGTGTTGTTCGGTCACTCGACAGTTGGATGAAATGACCGGTAAAAACGAAAAATGTTAAAGCTTTAAATTGCATCTATATAGCGCAGCGCCGTCGCCAGCCGCCGCAGCCCTTCTTCCAGCGTCGGGCGCGGGCAGGCGATATTCAAACGGATGAAGCCGACGCCTTCCTGGCCGAATTTGCTGCCGAACTCGACGGCGAGTTTTCCTGTTTCAAGGAGCCGACGCTTCAGCTCCGCCTCGGAAAGGCCAAGGCCGCGGCAGTCGATCCAGACAAGATACGTCGCCTGCGGCCGGACGGGGCGAAGCGGCGGCAAGTGTTCCGCTAAATAGGCAACCGTCATGTCGATGTTTTGCCGCAAGTAATCAAGCAAGGCGTCAAGCCACGGTCCGCCATGGCGGTAGGCCGCTTCCGCTCCGACGATGGCGAACGCATTCAGCGTAAAAAAGCCGTGCCGCTGCTGGACGCGGCGGAACGCCCGGCGCCGCGATTCGTCGGGAAGGATGACTTCCGCTGCCTGCAAACCGGCGAGGTTGAACGTTTTCGTCGGCGCGCGGAACGTGGCGCTTTGCGCGGCCAGCTCTGGGTGGAGGGAGGCAAACGGCGTGTGTTTGGCTGGCGGGAGCGTCAAATCGGCGTGGATTTCGTCGGAAAGGACGAAGACGCCGTGCTTGAGGCAAAGTTCTCCCAGCCGTTCGAGTTCTTCTTTTGTCCATGATTTGCCTCCCGGGTTGTGCGGATGGCAAAGGATGAGAAGTTTGGCATCGGGCAGCTTTCGCTCCAAGTCGTCCCAGTCGATCGCATAGTTGTCTTCCTCAAGGCGCAGCGGACTGAATAGAAGCGTGCGGTCATGGCGGCGGACGAGATCAAACAGCGGCCGGTAGACCGGGGAAAAAACGATGATGCGATCCCCTGGTTCGGAAAACGCTTCGATGGCGGCGGCGACCGCCGGCACGACGCCGTGAGCAAACACGAGCCAAGACGGATCGATCGTCCAGTCATGACGGCGTTCAAGCCATTGGCACACCGCTTCTTTGAGTGAATCGGGAATGACGGTGTAGCCGAACACGCCGTGCTCCACCCGTTGCCGCAGCGCTTCTTGCACTTCTTTCGGTGCGGGAAAATCCATGTCGGCGACCCACATCGGCCATACGTCTTCGCGGCCGAACACGCGATGAACGTCATCCCATTTCACCGACAGCGTGCCCCGGCGGTCGATGACGCGGTCGAACGGAAACATGATCGCGCCTTCTCCTTTCTCAGCACGCGAACGATGCGGTCCTTTCCCTTCATCGAATGGAAACATTGTTGCATCTTCTCCCTTCTTTTTTTCGAATCGATGGCTTATAATGGGTTATATCATAGCATCAAGAAAGGTGGATGGCGGCGGCATGGACGGACGACAGTTGAATCGGCTTCTTCTTGAATGGATCGGCGCCTGGGACCCGTTTGGCCTTGGAAAAGACGCCTACGACGTCGAGGCGGCCAGCGTGCTCCAGGCGGTGTATGAGACGGAAGACGCCCGCACGTTGGCCGCCCGCATTCAGTCCATATATGAATTCGCCTTTGACGAGCCGATTCCTTTTCCCGACTGCCTAAAACTCGCCCGCCGGCTGCTTGAATTAAAGCAAGCGGCGTCCTGTCCGCTCCCGTGATGACGACAGGGAGCCGGCTTGGCGAAACCGACTGATGAAATGGAGGGATGCTGCGTGAAATTGAGCGAAAAAGAGCTGGAAATTATCGAAATATTGGAAAAAGACGCGCGAACGCCGATCGATGTGCTGGCGAAGATGATCGATTTGCCGGTCGAGGAAACGGAAGCATTGGTTCGAAAGCTGGAAGAGGCGAAAGTGATCGTGCAATATACGGCGCTCATTGACTGGCGGAAGGCGGACGGACGCGAAGGGGTGACGGCGATGATCGACGTCAAGGTGACCCCGAAGCGCGGCGTCGGCTTTGACGAGGTGGCGGAACGCATTTACCGATTCCCGGAAGTGAAATCGGTGTACTTAATGTCCGGCGCCTACGACTTATCGGTCGTGATCGAAGGGCGTTCGATGGCGGAAATCGCCCAATTTGTTTCCGAGAAGCTGTCGACGCTCGATTCTGTCATTTCAACGACGACCCATTTCATTTTGAAAAAATACAAACACGATGGCATCGTCTTTGACCAAGGAGATCAAGATCGCCGCATCGTGGTGTCGCCATGAAGCCGCAAACGAGAAAAACGTACGTGTCCAAGACGGTTGCGGGCTTGAAGCCATCCGGCATCCGCCGCTTTTTCGATCTCGCTTCCGGCATGGAGGGTGTTATTTCGCTCGGCGTCGGCGAGCCGGATTTTGTCACGTCCTGGAGCATTCGCGAAGCGAGCATTTTGTCGCTCGAGCAAGGCTATACGTCGTATACGGCCAACGCCGGGCTCTTGGAGCTCCGACAAGAAATCGCCGCTTATTTGCGCCGCAAGTTTCATGTCGACTACTGTCCGGAGACAGAAATTTTAGTGACGGTCGGGGCGAGCCAGGCCATCGACTTGGCGCTTAGGGCGATCATCAACCCGGGCGATGAAGTGATCATCGTCGAACCGAGTTTTGTCGCCTACGAGCCGCTTGTCGTGCTCGCGGGCGGGAAACCGGTGGCCGTTCACACGTCTGGCGAAGACAAGTTTCAGCTCAATCCGGTGCACCTTGAACGGGCGATCACCGAGCGGACGAAGGCGGTCATCATCTGCTCGCCGAACAACCCGACCGGAACGGTGCAGAGCCGCACGGAGCTTGAAGCGATCGCCCGTCTGGCTGAGGCGCATGACTTGCTCGTCATTGCCGATGAAATTTACGCCGAGCTGACGTATGAAGGAGAGTACACGAGCATGGCCGCTGTTAGCGGCATGCGCGAGCGGACGATTTTGATTTCCGGTTTTTCCAAAGGGTTTGCGATGACCGGATGGCGGCTCGGGTTTGCGGCAGCGCCTGACGAGATTTTGCAGGCGATGTTGAAAATCCATCAGTATGCCATGATGTGCGCGCCGACGATGGCGCAATACGGGGCGCTTGAGGCGCTTCGCAGCGGAGAGCGCGATGTCGCCGAGATGCGCAACAGCTACCGGCGGCGGCGCAACTATTTCGTCGCCTCGCTCAATGAAATCGGGCTGCCGTGCCATTTGCCGGGCGGCGCGTTTTACGCTTTCCCGTCCATCAAGCCGACCGGTTTGACGTCGGAGCAGTTTGCTGAGCGGCTGCTCATCGAAGAAAAAGTAGCGGTCGTCCCCGGCAACGTCTTCGGCCAAAGCGGGGAAGGCTATATCCGCTGTTCATACGCTTCATCGCTCGAACAGCTGCAAGAAGCCATTAAGCGAATGAAACGGTTTTTGGCGCGCCTGTAACTGGGGATGTTCCGCCGTCGGCGGGACATCTTTTTTTGGGGTTTGCTGTCGGTCTATGTTATAATACAGAAACATAGACGAAATTCATCAATAGGAGTGTTTCGCTTGTCAACGATCAAACGAGGAGCGATCGTGAAAGGGAAGGTGACGGGCATTCAGCCGTATGGCGCGTTCGTCCAGCTTGAGGACGGCATGCAAGGGCTGATCCATATTTCTGAAATTTCCCATCAATTTGTGAAAGATGTGCGCGATTACGTCCATGTCGGGGATGAAGTGACGGTCAAGGTGTTGGACGTCGATCGAAAGGCGAGGAGGGCGAGCCTGTCCCTAAAGGCGCTTGAACCCGCCGGGGAAAAGGAAAAACGCCATATGCGCATGAAAATGCCGCTCAAGTCGGGGTTTCGCCCGTTGAAGGAAAAACTGCGCGAATGGATTGAGCAGTCCAAGAAAGAAAATTGGCCGAAACCATAACCCTGCGCCCCAAACGGTGAGAGTCCATGACGCTTTGAGGCCGGGAGAGGCGCAAAAAAATAAGACACCCACCGTCAGGCGGTGAGTGTCCCAATGGTTTTCCGTCATGTGCGCGATGTTTTCGGTTCAGTGCGCCCAAGCTCTTCGGCCGGTTTGAACAGCAGCGCCAAGTTGATCAAGCCGGCGATGCCGACCAAGCTGTAGATGATGCGCGACCAAACGGAGTCTTGGCCGCCGAAAATGGCGGCGACTAAGTCAAATTGGAAAAAGCCGATCAGTCCCCAGTTAATGGCGCCGATAATGGTCAACAATAGCGCAATGCGCTGCAATGCTCCCATCTTGTTTGCCTCCTTTGGAAAATTTCTTTTCAACTTATAGGATGAATCGCAGTCGTGAAAAATATGCATCGTTTGCCGCCAAAGCAGTTGGCTTTACAACCGGTGGCAGGCGCTGCCATAATAGATTCAGGAAAAGGAGGGCATCCATATGCAAGAGTTTATTTTCCGCAACCCGACGAAACTGATTTTCGGAAAAGGGCAGCTCGAACGTCTCAAAGAAGAAGTGCCGCGCTACGGCAAGAAAGTGCTGCTCGTGTATGGCGGCGGCAGCATCAAACGAAACGGATTGTATGAGGAAGTCATGAAGATATTGGGGAATATTGGCGCCGAGGTCATCGAACTGCCAGGCGTCGAACCGAACCCGCGCGTCTCGACCGTAAGAAAAGGGGTGGACATTTGCAAGCGGGAAGGCGTCGAATTTTTGCTGGCGGTTGGCGGCGGCAGCGTCATCGACTGCACGAAAGCGATCGCCGCCGGGGCGAAATTCGATGGCGATCCGTGGGAGTTTATCACGAAAAAAGCGCCCGTCACCGGCGCCCTGCCGTTTGGCGTCGTCTTGACGCTGGCGGCGACCGGGTCGGAGATGAATTCTGGTTCGGTGATCACAAACTGGGAGACGAAAGAAAAATACGGCTGGGGCAGCCCGTTTACGTTCCCGCAATTTTCGATTTTGGATCCGACGTATACGATGACCGTTCCGAAAGACCATACGGTTTACGGCATTGTCGATATGATGTCGCATGTGTTTGAGCAATATTTCCACCATACGCCGAACACACCATTGCAAGACCGGATGTGTGAAGCGGTGTTGAAAACCGTGATCGAAACGGCGCCCAAACTGATCAACGATTTGGAAAACTACGAGCTGCGCGAGACGATCATGTACTCGGGCACGATCGCCTTAAACGGCTTCTTGCAAATGGGCGTCCGCGGCGACTGGGCGACGCACAATATTGAGCATGCCGTTTCCGCCGTGTATGACATCCCGCACGCCGGGGGATTGGCGATTTTGTTCCCGAACTGGATGAAGTATGTGCTCGATGAAAATGTCAGCCGTTTCGCCCAGCTCGCGGTGCGCGTCTTTGATGTCGATCCGGCGGGCAAATCGGAGCGGGATGTGGCGCTTGAAGGCATCGAGCGGCTGCGCGAGTTCTGGTCGAGCCTCGGGGCGCCGTCGCGGCTTGCGGACTATGGCATCGGCGAGGAAAACTTGGAGCTGATGGCCGATAAAGCGATGGCGTTTGGCGAGTTCGGCCGTTTCAAAACATTGAACCGCGATGATGTGCTCGCCATTTTGCGCGCTTCCCTGTAATGAGGCGATGCGGCGGTTTCGCGAATCAATCGATGATGGCGCCGGCTCGGCGACGGAATCTGCCTGAGCTGGCGCTTTTCCTATTTTCTTGGTTTGCCTGGGTGCGCTCCCAATCCCGCAGGACGGCGGAAAGGGAGGAGGGCGCGAAAAACAGCCGCCTCGCCCGAATCCATGGTTCTCGAATGAGGAAAAAGCACAACGTTGATTACGTTTCTTGAGGCGAGCAGCCTGAGCCCCTAGAAGGCTGGTGAAAAACGAGTTTTGTTCCCAAATCGGCGGCGTTTCATCAGGAAAGAAGACGAACTTCACAAGGTTTCTCTAATTGAAAAATGGTTGGGATAAGCTGTCTTTTTCGTTGCATCACCATCCCTCCAGGTGTCACGCAAGGAAATCGGCGCGGCGAACATGGCGAAAAATGAATCCGTTTCCAAAAAAGGTGGGCTGCTTGATTTCCCTTGTTTATTCCGCTAAAGTGAAAGAAGGCAATGATTCTTGAAGGGGAGGCGGAAATCGATGACCCACATTCGCTTTGACTATTCCAAAGCGCTCGCCTTTTTTGGCGAACATGAGCTTACATACTTGCGTGATGCCGTGAAAGTCGCGCATCATTCGCTTCATGAAAAAACCGGTGTTGGAAGCGACTTTTTAGGCTGGCTTGACTGGCCGGTCGACTATGACAAAGAAGAATTCGCACGCATCAAGGAGGCGGCGAAAAAAATCCAATCGGACTCTGATGTTCTTGTCGTCATCGGCATCGGCGGCTCGTACCTTGGCGCGCGGGCGGCGATCGAGATGCTGCACCATTCGTTTTACAACGCCTTGCCAAAAGAAAAGCGGAAAACGCCGCAAATCATTTTTGTCGGCAACAACATCAGCTCGACGTATATGAAAGACGTCATCGATTTCTTGGAAGGGAAAGACTTCTCGATCAACGTCATTTCCAAATCGGGGACGACGACCGAGCCGGCGATCGCCTTCCGCATTTTCCGCAAGCTGCTTGAGGAGAAATACGGCAAAGAGGAAGCGCGCCGCCGCATTTACGCGACGACGGACAGCAAGCGCGGCGCGCTTCGGACGCTCGCCAATGAGGAAGGGTACGAGACGTTTGTCATTCCGGATGACATCGGCGGCCGCTACTCGGTGCTGACGGCGGTCGGGTTGCTGCCGATTGCCGCAAGCGGCGCGGACATTAACGCCATGATGGAAGGAGCGGCCAAAGCGCGTGACGATTTCAGCTCCTCGGAGCTTGAGGAAAACGCCGCTTACCAATACGCCGCCATCCGCAACATTTTGTACAACAAAGGGAAAACGATCGAGCTGCTCGTCAACTACGAACCAGCGCTGCACTATTTCGCCGAATGGTGGAAGCAGCTGTTCGGCGAAAGCGAAGGGAAGGATCAAAAAGGCATTTACCCGGCTTCCGCTGATTTCTCGACCGATTTGCATTCGCTCGGCCAATACATTCAAGAAGGGCGCCGCGATTTGTTTGAAACAGTGTTGAAGCTGGAAGAACCGCGTCATGAGCTGATCATTGAAGCCGAAGAAAACGACCTCGACGGGCTGAACTATTTGGCGGGAAAAACGGTTGATTTCGTCAACACAAAAGCGTTCGAAGGGACGCTGCTCGCCCATACGGACGGCGGCGTGCCGAACTTGGTCATCACGTTGCCGAAGCTCGATGAATATACGTTCGGCTACCTTGTCTACTTCTTTGAAAAAGCATGCGCCATGAGCGGCTACTTGCTCGGGGTGAATCCATTTGACCAACCGGGAGTGGAAGCATACAAAAAGAATATGTTCGCCCTCCTCGGCAAACCAGGCTATGAGCAGCTGAAGGAAGAACTGGAGAAACGGTTGAAATAACAACGTGTTCCATCGCCAAGCCGCTGTTTTCTCGGGGGAGATGACTCGCGGCTCGACCCGAGTCGCGCCCAAAATGGCGGACGGAACGACGGAAAAAGCGCCTCTTCCCTTTTGCGGGGGAAGAGGTGTTTTGTTATACATGAACCGGGTCGTTCGGCCGCACAACGCCCGGGCGAGGGTTTATTGCTCCCTGCCGTTTTTCGCCAAGCGTCTGAAGCTGCTGCGGACAAATAATCCCCGCCGAACGGGAAACGATAAAAGAAAGGAGGGATTGTGCATGATTGAAATGCCATCGCGTTTGGAAGGAAAACAATTTCAACTGTACCATTTGGAAGAGCAATTAAAACCAATGGGATATACAATCGGCGGCGGGTGGGACTACGATCACGGCTATTTCGACTACAAAATCGCCGATGACGCGGGCTATCAGTTTTTGCGCGTGCCGTTTCGGGCGGTCGACGGGCAGCTTGATTCGCACGGAACGACGGTGGAGCTTGGGCGGCCGTTTTTGCTTGCGCATAAATACCAACGGGGCATCGATGATTTCGCCGATGTCGGCAACATCAGCGCCTCATTCAATCAGTTTGCCGAGCCGCAAGACCCGGATGCGACCGTACCCGAGCGATACATTTCCGTCGGAAAGGCGCTTGTCCAAGAACTGGAGCGCCGCCTGCTCGATTAAGGGGCAAGCGCGAACAGGCGATCGCTTGGTTGAATCGGGCGGTCCGGTGCAACGGAAATCGCTCCGTGATCTCCATGGATGACGCCAAGCAGCGTCACGTTTTGCTTGAGCAGCTGCTGTTGAACGGCGGCGAATGGCTGGCCGATTTGCTGTTCGTCTGGCTCGAGAAGGCAGAGCGTCTGTCCGTCCAGGCGGTAAAGCGCCGTCTCCCACACGCTGGCGGCGCCCGGCGAGCGAAGGCTGGCGGCCATGGCGAAACTCGCCAGCAAGTTTGTCTGAATCACCTCATCCGCCCCGGCGCGGAAGGCGTTCTGGACGTTTCGGCCCGTTAGGATTTCCACGATGGCGTACACCGACGGGTTGAGGCTTTTGGCGGCAAGCAGCGTGACAATCGTATCTTTATCGGCTTCCGCTTCCGCTTTATGCGGATCGGCGGTGATGAGCAAAAAACGCGCTTCTTGAATATTGGCCTTCTCCAGCACCGCATCGTCGCTTGCCGTTCCTTTAATGAAATGAACCGGCGCGTTCAGAAGCGGGTGGGACGGAACAGTGGCGTCGATGAGAACGAAGCGCATGGAGGCGTCGTGCCGCGCGAGGCGGAGCAGCACCTCGCGCGCCCGCTCGTTCCAGCCGACGATCACCGCATGGCCGCGCTCTGTATACCGGAGCTGTCCGCTTGTAAAGGCGGTTTCCCGGGCGGCGGCCGCGGCGGAGACGGAAGCGAAATAAGCGGTGAGGATGCCGGTGCCAAGGATGATAAGCCCAATGGCCGCGAGTTTTCCGGCGACCGTTTTCGGGACGATGTCGCCGTAGCCGATTGTCGCCGACGTCACGATCGCCCACCACACGCCGTCGAACACCGTGCGGAACGTCTCTGGTTCAATGAAGCGCATCAGCGCGCCAAACAGCACGATCAACGCGCTTGCCGAGACAAACAGACGAAGCACGGGCGGCCAGCGCCAATACGATAACAGCACGTTCCTTGTTCTCATCGTCCACCCCTCTTTTGCTTTTGTCTTTTTTAGTGTGAGCCGTTTTTGCATAAACATTCCTGTTTTTTCCCATACTAGGAAACGGAACATCACAGAAAGGGGACAGTGGTCATGGATATGAACCGTGTCAAACAAATCGTTTCTTCCCCTGCCGATATCCCGGTATATTACAACGGCGTGTCGGTATGGATTGACGGGTATGATGAAGAAAAACAGACGGCGACCGTCCATTTGCGCGATGGCCGGCTTCATGAGCGCCGGGATGTGCCGGTTTCGGAATTGACGGAAGAGCGGGAGTGAAAAGGGGAGGCCGGCTGACAGTGCGGGAGCCTTCTTGCGTTTCCCGAGCGCGCTTGGTTCGAGTAAAGGAGTTTTCCGGCATGAAGCGTCCGGGCGGCCCGCAAGAAAACGGTTGTTGTTCGCCGTCTGTTTCGTGAACAAGACGGCTTTTCAGACGACAATCAGAGGGAGTCGGTGCAAGGACGTAGACATCGGATGAAACGTTGATGGAGCGAAAGACGGGGAAATCCGCCGCTTGCCGAACGACATGTCGGGCAAGCGGCTTCGTTTTGTCAGACAGCGGATTGGCGGCGCGTCCGGGCAACGCGCACCGTCAACAGCAAGGCGCAGGCGAAAAAGAGAATATCATCGATTCCGTAGACGAGATGATACCCTCCAGCGGCAAACAGCGCGCTGCCGATCATTGGTCCGAACGCCATGCCCATATAGCGGAAAAAGTTGTACACGCCGATCGCTGTCGAGCGGTTCGCTTGAAAAACGTTCGTCAGTACGGTCGTCTGCACTGGGAGCGAAAGGCCTAAAAACAAGCCGAACAAGGCGATGGCCAAAACAAGCAGCGAAAGCGATCGTTGGGCCGCGATCAAGAAAAAGAAAATGGACAGCACGGTCAAGTACGATGCCGCCAAGAGGATGCGCCGCTCCGGGAAGCGTCCTTGAAGGCGCCCGCCGAGGAAGCTGCCGATGACGATCATGGACGACATCGCCAAGTACACCGTCCCTTTTTCCTGCGCCGACAGACCGTACCGATCCGTCAAGATGCTGGGCAAAAAGACGAGAAAATTATACAGCGAGTAATATTGAACAAATCCAAGCAGAACGATCGACGACCCGGCACGGCGGCGGAGCACTGAAGCGAAGTCGGAGAGGCGAAACGGGGACGAAACGGCCGTTTCCGGTTTCGTTTCCTTCAGCAGCAGGAAATTGCCGGCACCAACTAAGCCGCCGACGGCCACAAGCGCCAAAAAGACGGTGCGAAATGGAAAATGCTCTGCCAAAAAGCCGCCGACGATCGGCCCGACGACAGGGCCAAGTGAGACCATCATTTGAAACGTCCCCATCGCCCGCCCGCGCTCTTTGCCGGTGAACAAGTCGCCGATGACCGTGGCGGCGACGACCGACCCGGCTGCGATGCCAACGGCTTGCAAGGCGCGGAAAAACAAGAGCGCATAAATGGATGTTGAGAAAAAACAGCCGAGCGAAGCGGCGATGTAGATGACGATGCCGCCAAGCAGCACCGTCCTCCGTCCTTTCCGGTCGGTGAGCGGGCCATAGACGATTTGCATCATCGCCAGGAAGAAAGTGAAAATGGAAATCGTCAAGTTGATCAAAAACGAAGAAGTCGCAAACGCCTCCCGCACTTCTGGTAAAATAGGAGTGTAAATCGTTTGCGTAAACGGGCCGAGAAACGCGGCGAGCGACACAAGATAGACGACAAGCTGGCGTTTCATCTCTTTCCCCTTTCTTTGTTTGTACATATGTATCATTATACTCTCGCTTTTTTCACTGATGGAAATAAAATGACTGTTTGCAAAAGGGGAGATGGAAAGATGGAATCATGTTTGATCCGCGATGCGGCCGCGGCGGATTTGCCGCACATCGTCCGCATTTATAATGAAACGATCCCAAGCCGGATGGTGACGGCGGACTTGGAGCCGGTGTCGGTCGAAAGCCGGCGGGCGTGGTTTGAGGCCCATGACCCGCACAATCGTCCGCTTTGGGTCGTCGAGGACGACGGCGCGGTTTGCGCCTGGCTCAGCTTTCAGTCGTTTTACGGCCGCCCGGCGTACCGCCATACGGCGGAGGTAAGCATTTATATCGCCGAAACGCACCGCGGCCGGGGGCTTGGGACGAAGCTGCTCGAGCGGGCGGTCGAACGGGCGCCCGAACTTGGGATCAAGACGCTGCTCGGCTTTATTTTTGCGCATAATGAACCAAGTTTGCGGCTTTTCTCCCGCTTCGGATTTGAACGATGGGGATATTTTCCGCGCGTGGCGGAATTGGACGGCGTGGAACGCGATTTGGTCATTGTCGGCAAACGGCTTGTATAGAATGGGGGGAGGCGGGGAAGTCATAAGTAATGAGGATGAACGGAAAGAGGGAAGGATATGAACGTCATGCCGATTCGGCTGTTTACGATCCAAGATGGGGAAGGATTTGTCGCTGACGCGTTTCAATGCCCGGTGACCGGCAATTTGATTTACAAATCGTCTGGCACGCCGTCCGTTGTCGCATATGCAGACTTGACCGACGAACAAATCATGCGCCTTGAGAAATACGGATTTCGGCGGCTCGGCGAGTCGCCGGCGCGGATGGAAAGCGGCCCGGACGGCATTGAAGAGCTGCTGCCGAGGCAATGAGGGAGAAAGAAAACGAGGTGAAAACGTTGAAGAAAAGGCCTGCCCGCTGGGGACAGGCTTTTTCTTTTCCCCAGAAGGCCGGCGAAACCCAACGGATTCGCTCGATCCGTTCGTGAGAAAGCTCAAGGGATGAAACTGCGGCGCTGCAAGGTTTTTTCAATTTGAAAAACATTGTTGCAAAGCCTGATATTCGTTCCATCACCGGCCGTTGATCATGTCAACCGGCGGATGAGCCAATAGAGCGCGGCGGCCGCCGCTAGGCCAAGCAGCGTATAAAGAACCGGACGGCCGGATCGTTCGAGCGGCGTTTTGTTCTCCAAAGCTGGCGGGTGATCGGTCTTGGCCGTCTTTTCCTTCGTCTGCGGCCGCGTTTCCGTCCCTGCCCCCTCCCTCTCTCCAGCGGCACGCTTGCCGTACATGCCCGCTCCGGTTCGTTTCGCCTCCTCGTACGCCTTGCGGACGCGCGCTTCGTATTTGTAATCGCCATAGTCATAAAAGTCTTCGACAAGTCCGGCTTTGGCGAGGTCTTCTTGCAGCAGGCGCTTGCCGACCCACACCCAGGCGAGCAGCCGCTGGTATTTGTCAAACAGCGCGTCTCCGTCGGTCTCAAGCAAAATGTTCCCTTGATGCAAGCGGGAACATGTAAACCGGCTTGCTTCTTTCCCATACGGTTCGACTTGGATCGTGCTCTCCGGCGTATCAATGAACAAAAACCTCGTCGTGTATACATGGCCGTTGACGCGGAATTTCGCCGTATCGCCGTCGATGCACTCGACCAATTCAGCCGGGTAGGTGCGGCCAAGGCGCAACGTAGAACGATCTTCTTTCTTCCCCAGTGTATGGCCGTCCAGGTCGATTCGCTCTGGGGTGAGATGCCGCTTGCATCGTTCATTGCCGTTGTATGTTTGAATAAGCTGGACAAGCTCTTGTTTCGTTTTCGCCTGCTTCGCCAGCGCAGTCGGCTCATGGAGCAAATACACGCAGTCGCTGCCGCGGAAGTGCCCGCCCAACTCATCAAGCTCGCCAGGGTGGGCAAAAGCGGAAATCGGGAACATCAACAGGAAACAAAACAAGAATATGACCATTCGTTTCAAAAACGATCCCTCCACTCGAAAAGCATTTCTTCCTCTTGAACAAAAACCGGATGTCCGCAATGGATGGGTTTCAGCACACGATCGCACATGTTATGCCGGTTTTTTCCGTTTTTCAGCGAAAAATCAAGCCAATATGGCCGTTATCGCGCTGTTAGGCGGTTTGCGTTCGTTCACGATAAAGTTTATCAAAAAAGTGGAACGATGAGGAAACATCTCGTCTGAGGGGGAGAGGATGACATGTCCAACTTGCTTTTCGATGATCAACCGTTGGTCATTTTGCCGCAACTCGCTTTGGCGATCGGGTTGAACGAAAGCATCGTTGTTCAGCAGCTGCATTATTGGCTCAAGAAAAGCGAAAACGTCCATGACGGCTATAAGTGGGTGTACAACACGTATGCAGACTGGCAGCGACAATTCCCGTTCTGGTCGGAAAGCACGATTCGCCGGATCATTCTTAAACTGGAAAAAATGGGGATCATCGTCGCGGCGAATTTCAACCGCTCCAAGATCGATAAAACGAAATGGTATCGGATCGACTATGACAAACTGGCTGAAATAACGAAAGAAATATCAGAAATGTCGGACGGACAACATGGGCAGGCGGCAGATGATGGCGTGATGACCGCGCACAATGGTGTTTCGATCGTTCAAGGTGCGGTTTCGTTCACTCAAAACGGGGTTTCGTTCGTTCACGATGAGGGTTTGACGACGCACGATGGGGATTCGATTGTGCAAGATGGCATCTCGGCCGTTCAAGGCGGCGCTTCTGTGGTTCAAGGGGGGATGTTGACGGCTCAAGATGGCATTTTGACGGTTCAAAATAGGGTTTTGCCCACTGAAGATGGGGGGTCGATGAGGCAAAGCAGCGTTTCGACGATTCAACAAGATCAGATTTCGGCCGTTTACGATGGCGTTTCGATCGGCCAAAATGAGCAGACGATGGGCGAAACAGTCCGTCCATTTGCGCAAAATGAACCATCCAGCTGGTCAAACTGGGCGGTCGAGGTGCTCAATTTGACAAGACCAATACCAGAGACGACAACAGAGATGACATCAGAGATCAAAAGAGAAGACGAAGAAGACGCGCGCGTGCGCACATACAAGGAGATCGTTCGCTTCTGTGAGGAAAACGGGTTTGGCGTGATCGGCGATTATTTGCGGGAAAAGATCAATGCATGGGTGGACGATGCGTCCGAGGAATTGGTGTTGGAAGCATTGAAAATCGCGGTGGAAAACGGCGCCAAACGGTGGGTGTACGTGGAAACGATTTTGCGCGACTGGACGGAAAAAGGGTATCGCACCGTGGACGAAGTGCGCGCCGCGCGGTTGGCGTTTCGAAAAGAGCGGATGAAGCAACGATCCGCCCCGCCTTCATCCGATGGCGGCAGAACGATGCGGAAACCGATCCGCACCGAGATCGTGCCGGATTGGCTGAAGATGGATTACAGCCAGCCGGAAGACGACGACTTTGACATCGAGCAGGCGCGCCGTGAGTTGGAGGAACGTCTGAAAAAATACAAAACCAACCCGGACGGATGAAGCCGAAGGGCGTAAGAGTCCGAGGAGTCTCATCTCATGACGGGACGTGAACCGAGCGATTTCTTGTGTGCCCCACGATTTGAGGTTCAGTCAGGTCGTTCACTGGTGCTGGCGCCCCTTCACGTTTAGATGGTGGGAGGCTTCTTTTGGGAATTTGTTCACAGGGGGATGGCTCATCGCCATCTCCCGAAACGAAAATAAAAAACCCTTGCACGGCAAGGGTTGGGCAAATGGAGCATACCGGGCTCGAACCGGTGACCTTCGCGCTGCCAGCACGACGCTCTCCCAACTGAGCTAATGCCCCAAAAAAGGATATGGATGATCTGTCCATGTCCCATTATATATATGGATGCGGACAATTGCAATCCTTTTTTGATCACCCGCTTTCAATATCAACGTGCACGACATCGTCAATGGAGCGGATGACGTAGTAAAGTTCGGCGGTCGAGCGCTTTTGGTCAATGACGGCTCTTAGTTTCAGCAAATGTTCATTCTCTTCAACGTCTTTAATGCGCATCGTTTTAATGTTGATGTCCTGTTGTTTTAAATGGTCGATGACCTTTGTAATGTTTTTGGCGTCCGCCACGGTGATTTGCAACAGCACCTCTTTTTCGCGCAGCTGCTTTGGTCCAAAAAAATTGATCAAAAACGGAATGAGTTCCACACTGACAATGAGAAGCGCGACGCCGAACGCCGATTCCCAATAGAAGCCTGCGCCGACCGCTACTCCAATCCCTGCCGCCCCCCAAATGATCGCGGCGGTCGTCAGCCCGGTGATGCTGTCGTTGCCGCGGCGCAAAATGACGCCTGCTCCTAAAAAACCGACCCCGGACACAATTTGCGCCGCCAGTCGAAGCGGGTCCATCGTAATATGGTCTTTGAGCGGAAAGACGTACGCCGATTCGATCGAAACGATTGTAAGCAAGCAGCTGGAAATGGAAATCACAAGACACGTTTTCAAACCGACCGGTTTTCGCTTCAATTCCCGTTCCAGCCCAATGATCAGCCCGAGAATGGCGGAAATCCCTAGTTTGAGGAACGGATCAAACATCATCGTTTCTCACCTCGTTCATGGTATAATGTAAGAAAACGTTCGTGAACCATTTTTGTCCGCCCTTCCGCATGAAAGTGGTAGATCAGGGCGCACACTCCTTTTCGTAGAAAGTGAGTTGGCAGAAACATGAAGCCGCCAAGCACAGCAAAGGCTTATGCCGCTCTATTCATCGGCGCGCTTGCCGTGTCAACATCGGCCATTTTCGTCAAATGGTCGCAGGCGCCGTCCGCGGTGATCGCCTTTTATCGGCTCTTTTTGGCCGTCGCCATCATGACGCCGTTGTTCCTCCGGCATCGAAGCGAACTCCGAGGCGTCTCCCGGCGCGATTGGCTGTTTTCGCTTTGTTCTGGGGTTTTGCTTGCCTTTCATTTTATCCTTTGGTTTGAATCGCTCGACTATACATCCGTCGCCAGTTCGGTCGTGCTTGTGACGCTGCAGCCGCTGTTTGCCTTCGCAGGCGGCGCGTTGTTTTTCCGCGAACGGTTGACCGTCGGCGCGGTCGGGAGCGCGGTGTTGGCCATGATCGGCAGCATCCTCATCAGCTGGGGAGACTTCCGCGTCAGCGGGGAAGCGCTGTACGGCGATGGATTGGCGCTGCTTGCGTGCGCGTTTGTCACGGCGTATTGGCTGTTCGGCCAAGAGGTGCGACAACGGTTGTCATTGATGACGTATACCTATATCGTCTATAGCATCAGCGCGGCGGTGTTGTGGCTGTACGCGATGCTGTTTCGCCTTTCGCTGACGGCGTATCAGCTGACGGATTGGCTTTGTTTTCTCGTCCTCGCCGTCATTCCAACGCTGCTCGGCCATTCGGTGATGAACTGGGCGGTCAAATGGGTCAGCGCCTCGACGGTGTCGATGGCGATTTTATTTGAACCGATCGGCGCTTCCGCCTTGGCCTACTGGCTGTTTGGCGAACCGATCCGTCCGTTTCAATGGATCGGCGGTATTTTTATTTTAACAGGAATCGCCCTGTATTTGTGGGAGAAAAACGAAAAAGGTCCGCTAACGGTGCAAGAACGCAGCGGACCCTAGCGTTCCAAAGATAAAGGAAGAGCGGCGGATCGGCAGGCGGAATTCATCGAAGCCGCGGGCGAATTGGGACAAATAAGCGAAATCGACTTGCGTGATATCGGGAAGCAGGTAAGCGGATTTCGTGGCTCCCCGCTTTCGTTTTCGATTGAGCGCGGCGATGATGCCCTCCTTTGTTTGAATGCCGATGCCATGCCCGTAAAAGAAGCCGTCGCCTAAGTAAATGGCATTTTCCCCTTGCCATTGCGGCGTCAACGGATCGAATTCCGGGTTTTTAAAATAGAGGCAATCTCCGGGGAGAAAGTGTTCATCTTTTTTTGTTTGAATGCCAAGATCCCGGTCGGTATGCCAGTCATACAGCAGCAAATCCGCAAACAGCCGGTTGAATGCCGCTGGATCGATTACGTCAAGCACGGCCTTGTAAAACACGATGACGATCGCGGTCGCGCATTCAAACGCGTATCGCTCGCTATGGACAAAAATGTCCTGAATCGCTTCGGAAGCCGTGACATCTGGGCGAAGACGGAAGCCGCCGCGCTCGTCCCGCGTCCAAAAATCGCTGTTGCAGCGCGAAAAACGGAAAATGGCAAACCGCGCCCGGCTTTTCGCCAACTCGCCCGCCGCCCGAACAATGCGGTCGCGCAAGGCGATTTCAAATCGAAGCTGGTGTTTATTTGCATACGTATACAACTTAGGCGAGGAAACAAGGGCATCTAAGATTCGTTGTTCGCTGGCCGGAAGCGAAAACGAACTAGAAACGTCAAAGTTGATTGGTGATAACACGCGAATCAAAGTGAAGAAGCCTCCTTGATGAAAGGATCGCAACAACGATATAGATGCAAAACGGAAAAGTTCTCCACGTCCTTGACGAAAAAAGTCGCTTGCCTATTTCGACCGCCCGAGGCAAACAGCCGTCTTCTTCGCCGCACCTTGGCGTGGCGGAAGACGGAACGACTACCTGCTTCACAGACCCAGGCGTGGGGCTGGAAGCGGCGTTGTTCGGTCGCCTGACAGTCCATCCAGTCGCTCTGCAAAAGCCGTCGATGTGAAGGCGTCCAATCGCATCTATATAGCGATGCCATAGAAGAAATGTATGCACTCGCGCCGGTGTTCATTCCCCTTTTTTAGGAAAAGAACGCTTTCCTGTGGGATGGAGAAGAGGGAACGGGGATGGATCAGCGCGTCCTAAAATTTTTTTAAAAAAGGTATTGCTTTTTTCGAGTTAAGGTGGTATATTAGAAAACGTCGCTGATCAAAGAGGTTGTTTGACAGCGATGCGAAGCAAAAAAGCAGTTGACATCCAAAAAGATGTTATGCTAACATAAAAGAGCTGTTTGAGAGAGACAAAACAGTCGAAAGCTTGTTCCTTGAAAACTGAACGAAACGAAGCGCGAAAGAAAAGCTGAGGCCGTTTAGCGCCTTTGGTGCTGCGGTTGAAGCAAAAAGCCAATCAACTTTCTTTGGAGAGTTTGATCCTGGCTCAGGACGAACGCTGGCGGCGTGCCTAATACATGCAAGTCGAGCGGACCGGATCGGAGCTTGCTCTGATTTGGTCAG
>NZ_JAEIGB010000028.1:0-33674 GCF_022341265.1 Geobacillus sp. YHL | reverse complement strand
AAAACGGACGCGGAGCCAACGCGCCGCCGAGCAGTCCGCCCAAGAAGCCGCCGACAAATGGGGCGCCAAACAACAATCCTGGAAATAGCATCGTTCCTTCTCCTTTCCCCAAAGCTAGAATGCTACACTTTATTCATATGCAACAACAAGAAAAGAGGGTGGGCCGTCCGCCCAACCCTTGCCGGTTTCTCACCACCAAATGGGGCCATACCACCACGGATAGAAAAACGGCGGAACCAATGCGCTCCCGAGCAAACCGCCTAAAAAGCCGCCGAAAAATGGAGCGACAAAAAACGGAGCGCCGAAGAAAAATGGGCGCGGCCGCCAAAACCACCAGCCCCATGGCCGCCAAAAGCCCCACGGCCGCCAAATGCGCTCATCCGCCACTTGGAGATGGCTCATCTTGCTTCCCCCCTTCCGCTTGCTTTAGTCCCACTGTATGCAGGAAAAACGCCCGCTGCTTAGGCCAGTACCTAGAAGGCTGGTGAAAAACGGCGATTTCTCCCAAATCATCGATCCGTGAATGCAAAGGAAGGCTTCTTTCTAAAAGATATTCTCATTAAAGGAAATTATTTTCTTTGATTTCTAGTATATTCCAAAAACAAAAACAGGCGGCTGTCCGCCGCCCCCGCTTATAGAAGCTCTGCGCGCGCCTGTTCGTACAAACAGGCGATCGAATCGAACAAAATGCGCACCGCCTCAGCCATTTCGTCTTCGCTCATCGAAAGAACCGGAATGAACGTCAACACCGGGCCGAGCGGACGGATGACAAGCCCCCTCCGGCGCGCTTCGAGGATGATCCGGTGCTCCACCATGGCCGCGCGCGGAAACACTTCTTTCGTTCTTCGGTCTTTCACGATTTCAATGCCGCACATCAAGCCTTTTTGCCGGATGTCGCCAACAATTGGAATTTCATACAACCGCTCAAGCCATTCGGCCAGCCGGCGCGCCTTCCGCTTGACGCTGTCAATCAAGCCGCGTGTTTCGATGAGCTCGATGTTTTTCAGCGCAACGGAACAAGTGAGCTGGTTTCCCGTGTACGTATGGCCGTGGTAAAACGTTTTGTCTTCGTCCACATTGCCGAGAAATGCCGCATAAATCTCTTCCGTGACCAGTGTGGCCGCGAGCGGCAAATATCCTCCCGTGATCCCTTTCCCAAGGCAGACAAGATCAGGCTGCACCTCTTCCTGCTCACAAGCGAACATAGTGCCGGTGCGGCCAAAGCCGACGGCGACCTCGTCGCAAATGAAGAGCACCCCATACCGGCGGCAAAGCCTTTCCACTCCTTTTAAAAACCCGCGCGGATGGACGATGATCCCCGCCGCTCCTTGCACAAGCGGCTCGATGACAACCGCGGCGATTTGATCGTGCTGCTCCTCAAGCACCCGTTCAAGCTCGCGCAAACAATAGCCGACGATCTCCTGCTCGCTTCCGTATTCGTCCATACGGTACACGTACGGCGACGGCACTTCGATCCGCTCAAACAAAAGCGGCGCAAAAATGCGGTGGAACGTTTCCATGCCGCCAACGCTCACCGCCCCGACCGTATCGCCGTGGTACGCTTCCTTCAACGAGACAAACTTGTTCTTCTTCGCATATTTGACCGGGTCGATGTTTTTCCAATACTGATAGGCGATCTTGAGCGCGATTTCCACCGCCGCCGCCCCGGTATCGGAATAAAACACTTTTGACATGTGCGGCCAATATTCAAGCAACCGTTTGGCCAACAAAATCGACGGCACATTCGCCGAACCAAGCAATGTCGAATGGGCAATTTTCTCCAATTGCTCGCGAAGCGCCGCATTCAGCTCCGGATCGTTATGGCCGTGGACATTGACCCATAGCGACGCATAGCCGTCCAAGTACCGGTTGCCGTCGACATCGTACAAATAGCTTCCTTGCCCGCGTTCAATGATCAAGGGGCGTTCTTTGGCATACTGCTTCATTTGCGTAAATGGATGCCAGACGTACTGCTTGTCCCACTGTTCCAATTGCTCGTAGCTATACGCCAACGCCAAGCACCTCCAGCAGTTGTTTCGCCTTTCCTTGTTCGATCCAATGCTGAGCTAGGGTTTCCAGTTCCCTCCTTGAGACTGCAGGAAGGAGCGGCACGACCGCCAGCACCGGCAGCCGAAGCAAGGCGGCGATCGTTTCGACATTGTTTTGGTGGATGATCTCCTGCTCTTGAAACTGATTGAATACAAGGCCAAGCAAGCGGATGCCTTGCGCGTCGGCATACGCCGCCGTCGTCACCGCGTGATGAATCGCACCAAGGCTTGAGAGCGACACGAGAATCGCCGGCAGCTGATAATCACGAAGGAAATCACTCGTCATATAGAATCGTCCGTCGCGCTCACACCACGGAACGGCCAACCCTCCCGCTCCTTCGACGAGCACCACATCATAGCGCTGCTTCAACCATTCCAACCGTTCGGCCACCCTCTCTGGTTCGATGGACGTGCCGGTCAACTTCGCCGCTAAATGCGGCGACATCGCCGGTTCCATATAGTACATGCCTTCTGATGTCGGAATCTTCGCCACTCGTTCGTACCAATATTGTTCGGCAAACGACACCCCGTCTTCGGCCAGTCCAGTCTGAACCGGTTTAAACACGCCGACCTTCATCCCAAGCCGCTCCAGCGCCAACGCCACGATGGAAGTGACGACCGTTTTGCCGATTTCTGTTCCTGTTCCCGTCATGAAAATGGCTTGCCCCATTCTCTTATCCCCCCATCCCTCGAGTCATCATGATCGGTCGGACGCGCGGCCATACGCGCGCCGCCACGACGGAACAAACGGCGCAAAGCACGAGATCCCCCGGCACCGGAAGAAGAAAGCCGAACCATAGCGTTTGGCCGATGGAAAGCGGAGTCTCCGCGATCCATTTCATTGCTATGTACAGCCACGTGCAGCCAAACGCATACACGACGAACAATGCCGCCAAATTCGCCTTCCATATGTCCTGCGCTCTTGTCCATTGAAAGCGGTGCACAAGCGAGCCGCACGTATACGCTCCAGCAATGAAGCCAAGCAAGTACCCAAACGTCGGCTTCCAAATATAACCGAGCCCGCCTCCTTCCGCAAACACCGGTGCGCCCGCCAGCCCGATCAACACGTAAAGCATCTGGCTGAGCGCTCCTGTTCTTGGACCAAGCAGACATCCCGACAAATAGACTGCGGCGATTTGCAGCGTAAACGGCACATACGGCACCGGGATTTTGATGAATCCGCCGACCGCCGTCAACGCGGCAAAAAATGCCGCCCAAACAAAGGAATGGATTCGCACATCTTCCCTCCTCTCCAAATATTTGTTTCTATTGTGCCTGATGTGTTTTTTATTTGTCAACTTTATTTTTATATAGGTTTACATTTAGACAAAAAATATGGAGCCCCCTAACACAGCAGGACTCCTTTTTTGGCGCGGCTCATTTCTCAAACAGACGGCGGAAGCAGTGGCCAACGCTCACCCTTCATCCTCCCACAAGTTAAGCAGGTTCATCCGTTCGCCGTCCGTTTTCGGCATCGCCAGCGATCCACTCTGCCTCTCCTCCTTTTCCAACAACGACGACAATAAGCGCACCGCCTCCGCAATATGCCTTCCTTTGTTCAACATGATGCATTGCGCCTGTTTTCCAACAAAAACATCCGAGATTTCCGCGCGCGACGGAATTCCCTTTTTCGCCATTTGTTCAAGCACTTGCGTCGCCCAAATGACCGGGATGTGAGCCGCCCGGCATAGCGCCAAAACGTCGTTCTGTGCGGCCGCAAGATGTTCAAATCCAATCTCCAGGGCCAAATCGCCGCGCGCAATCATCACACCAAACGCCGGAAACTTCAATCCCTCAAGCAAGATGCGAACGAAGTTATGAAGCGCCGCCCGCGTTTCGATTTTCGCGATCACCGGGAGAGAACCAGCCCCTTGTTCGGCAAGCAAATGATAAAGCTTTCGCAGGTCATGAGGGGCCTGAACAAACGACAGCCCGACGATATCCGCCCATCTCGCGATGAACGGAATCCATTCAAGGTCGCGGTCGGTGAGCGGCGGAACCGTCAAATGGAGAAACGAATCGGGAAGATGGATGCCCGTTCCTTGCTTAATCGCTTTTCGCTTTCCGCCATCGGCAACGACTTTGGCCTCTACATGCCGCTCGTGCACTTTGACGACCCGCGCCGCAATTTGCCCGTCGTTCAAGTAAAGGCGGTCCCCCACCCGCACGTTGCGCCACGCTTTCGCCAATGTCGTCATCATTTTCACTCCACCGCCATTGTGCGCCGCCGCAAACGCAGCGTCATCGAAGTAAATATAAAGCGGTGTACCGATCGTGACAAACGCTTTCATCGGAATGAACAAAACGGAGGAGAGGGTGAACAAAGCCGATCCGTTCCGCAGTTTCATCCCTTTTTGCACATAGGCGGTCTGTGAGAGCAACACTTTAAAACAAGACGGCGCGATTTGTTCCGCCACCCGCAGTTTTCGTTTTTTTCCGCGCACATCGGTAAACAGCAGTTCATCCCCTTCTTCGACGGTCGCTCCGTCCTCAGCCGTCAACTGCCACAAGAATGAAACATCGCGGGGGAGCGGAGACGGCGGCGGGGAAGAAGAGAAGGAAATGAGGCCGAAGAGCGGCTCCATTGGCTCTCCATATAGATTTTTCTTCACAGAGAGCTTCATCGGCCCCGCGTTGACCGCCAAGCGGTCGACCCGGATTTTTGGCCCCGGCAGATCCATGTAAATGCGGCATCGCCTCCCCTGCAGCTGTTGCTCCAACTGCTTCTCGGCTTGACGAATGATGGCCACGAGCGCCTCCCACGTTTCTGGAGAACCGTAGGCGCAGTTGATGCGGGCAATGTCCATGCCATAAAGAAGCAGCCGCTCGATCAGCCCCGGCTCATCCACCCATGCCTCGTCCATCGTCACCATAATGCGTGTCGGCCGAACAGAACTTGGGCTTCCGAACACTGCCTCCGCCCGTTTATGAAGCAACTGTTTCGCTTCCTTTCTTGTCATCTTTCGAAGCTCCCATCCGCCATCAACCCGCGTGCGCAAATATGCCAAAACTTGTTCGATCGCGTCGATGAGATGAGCCTCTTGCCCCTCGAGCCGCCATCCGGCGTCTTCCATCGCTTCATGCAAATCCGACGGCATATGCTCCCTCATATATAAGTAAGCAAGCAACTGATCCCGGCTCTCTTCATGGGATGGAAGAGGAAAATACTTCTGCTTTTGTCCCACCCACTCCGCCATCCCTCGGTAAAAAGCGGCCAAGCGGGCGCCCAAATCTCGTTTGTCGTGCATCAGCGGCACCAACCCTTGTGAAAAATGCGGTTTTACTTTTATATATTCGCCGCCACCCCAAATGAGGACAGAAAAAAACCGGCGCCATTCGCCGGTTGAATACGACAGAAACAGGAAATCGTTTTTAGCGATATGATTTTTGAACCACAATTTTCGTCCCGCATTGGCAAAGCAGTGAGTGTTTCAGCCGCCGCAACGGCTGGCCGCACTGTTCACAAACGGCCGGTTTATTCACGCGTTTCCTCCCCTTTGCTGCGTGTTTGGTATCTATTATACGCCCATAATTATTTAAAGTAAATATAAAATGATAGCAATTATAAATAAAAAGCAGATCATTTGGACCCTTTTTCCATTTGTGATAAAGTAATGAATGATAGTGCCAATATTCAAAACAAGGAGGCGGTCACGATGTACGACATCGCCATCATCGGCGCTGGACCGGCGGGAGCGAGCGCTGCGATCTTCGCCGCCAAAGCCGGGAAGAAAACGGTCTTGTTTGACAGCGACAAAGGCATGACAAAGCGCGCTTGGGTGGAAAACCATTACGGGGTTCCGGAAATCAGCGGCCCGGAATTGGTGGAAACCGGGAAAAAGCAAGCCGCAAAATTCGGGGCGGAATTGGTGGAAACGCAAGTGACAAATGTGCAAAAAACAGACGGGGGATTCCGCCTTGAAACGGAAACCGGATCCTATGAAGCGAAACACGTCATCTTCGCCACCGGCGTCGCCACGGATCTCGCGGAAAAAATCGGCCTGCGCACCAAACCGGGCACGGAGCCGCGCATTAAAACGGTGATTGACGTCGACGCCAATGGCAAAACGAACATCGACGGCATTTGGGCGGCAGGGACGGTGGCCGGCGTCAGCGTTCATACGATCATCACAGCGGGCGACGGGGCGAAAGTCGCCATCAACGTCATCAGCGAACTGAACGGCGAACGGTACGTTGATCACGATGTATTGAAAAAATAACAACGAAGGTGTCCCAAACAGCGGGACACCTTTTCTAATAGCGCCATGGAAACGGCCGGGACGCAAGATGACGGGCTGAACTGCCTGTTGCGTCGTACCCGCATCGACATAGCGGCCCCGATCCATCCAAGGGCGCTTATTGTCCAATGCTCCGGTACTTCCCTTCAAAAAACAAGAGCGGGTCGCCCGGTTCGTCTTTCATCAAAATATCGGTCACTTCCCCAAAGTAAAGCGTATGATCGCCGGCCACGTACGTGCTGTGGACGTTGCATAAAATATTCGCCAACGCCTCCGGCAAAATCGGATGGCCGTTCACCCAATCAAACGAAACGGGGCGCTCTTCTTTCAACTGGCCGGCAAACAAGCGCGACAACTCCTCTTGATCGCGCCGCAAAATGTTGACGGCAAATTTCCCCGTTTGCTTGACAATGTCATGCATTCGCGCTTTATGGCCAATGGAGACAACGACAAGTTTCGGGTCGAGCGAAACGGACATAAACGCGTTCGCCGTCATTCCTTTCGCTTCCCCTTGAAATTCGGTCGTCACGACCGTCACGCCGGTCGCAAATTTTCCCATGGCTCTGCGAAATGTACGATCATCCATACGGTTCTCCCATCCTTCCCTTTTCGTCATCAGCCGCCCTGCGCCTTCCGCTGGCGGTTGGGCGGCTTTCCTTCTTGATGTTTCCACACGACGGGCGCTTCGTCCGACATCTTGCCTCTATGGCTGAGACCCATTCATGCCGAAATGAGGGTCAAATCTACCCCCATCATAGCAGAAATAGGGGAAAGAAACAACGACGATATACGGCTGTCATCGGCGGCACGCCGCTCCAAGGTACGCCTCTGCCACCCGCTCAGCGGCAAGCAGCTCGGCGGCCTTCCCGTGCACCACGATGCTTCCCCGTTCCAACACATACGCCTCATCCGCTGTCTGCAGGGCGGCTCGCACGTTTTGCTCGACAAGAATCATGGCCGTCTGAAATTGATCGCAGAGCTGTGTCAGCATCCCCATCACTTCCTTGACCACAAGCGGCGCCAGCCCTAACGATGGTTCGTCAAGCAAGAGCAGCTTCGGTCTCGCCATCAGCCCGCGGGCGATCGCCAGCATTTGCTGTTCGCCGCCGCTTAATAGTCCTCCCGGACGGTCGAGCATCGTTTGCAGTTTCGGGAACAGTTCAAGCACCCGCTCATAGTCGCGCTTCACTTCCTGTCCGTCGCGGCGGTGGCGGCGGTACGCCCCCAGCAGCAAGTTATCCCTCACGGACAGGCTGTCAAAAATTTGCCGCCTCTCCGGCACAAGGCAAATACCTTTTTCAACAATTTGCTCCACCTTTCCGTATGGAAGCGGTTTATGTTCAAAAAGAATCTCCCCTTCGGTTGGAGCGTAGACGCCGGCAATCGTGCCGAGCAGCGTGCTTTTGCCCGCCCCGTTGGCGCCGACAACAGTGACGATTTTTCCTTCGTCCACTTGCAAACTGACCCCTTTTAACACGTGCAAATGGCCGTGGTAGACATGAACGTTGCGAAGCACGAGCATCAGACCGCCTCCTCTCCCAAATACGCCTTGATGACATCAGGATGCCGCGCAATCTCTTCCGGCGCCCCTTCGGCGATTTTTTTCCCATAATCGAGGACGACGATCCGGTCGGCGATCGCCATCACCGTTTCCATATCATGTTCCACGAACAAAAAGGTAAAGCCTTGTTCCCTCATCGCCAGCAACACATCAACGAGCTGCTTTGATTCTTGCGGGTTCAGCCCGGCCATCGGCTCGTCAAGCAAAATGAGCGAAGGACGAGACACAGCCGCCCGAGCGATTTCCACGAGCCGCTGCATCCCATATGGCAGCGTGCCTGCCCGCTTGCAGGCGAGATGGGCCAAACCGACCTGCTCGAGGCAGGAAAACGCCTGTTTCTGCGCTTGCCTTTCTTCTTTCACCGTACGCGGCAGCCGAAAGCCGGCGCTGAGGATTCCGCTCTTCAACCGTGAATGAAATCCGACCATCACATTTTCCAACACCGTCATATCAGAAAACAGCTGCAAGTTTTGAAACGTCCTTGTCATTCCCAGCATCGCCAACTCGTGCGGTTGTTTGCCGCTGACCATGGCTCCTTGAAAACGAACGAGACCACTCGTCGGCGGAATAATGCCGCTGATCATATTGAACAAGGTCGTTTTGCCTGCCCCGTTCGGCCCGATCACCGCGACGATTTCTTCTTTTTTCACGTGAAAGGACACGTTCTGCACCGCCTGAACGCCGCCAAATGACTTGGACAATTGCTCCACTTCGAGCAACACTGCGCTCATCCCCGCTCCCCTCCGATCGAACGCGCCTTATGCCTCTCAACTGTGGCTATCTGCTTCTCTTGACGTCCGCCCATTTCCAAAAAGCGCCGCATCCTCTTTTGCATCACACCCGTCAACCCGTTCGGCATATAGATCAACATGACGACGAGCAACAAGCCAAAAAAGACAATTTCAAACTCTCCACCGGCATTCGGAAGCAACAGCGGGACAACGGCTTTGAGCCATTCTCCTAAACAAACATAGACGGCCGCGCCGATGAGTCCTCCCCATACGCTGGCTGTCCCGCCGATGACCACCATGATTAAAAAGTAAATCGAAGGGACGATGCCGAATAAATCCGGATTGATAAACGTGACGTAATGGGCGTATAAGCTCCCGGCAATCGAAGCGTAGACCGCGCTGAGCATAAAGATTTGCAGCTTGTATTTCATAATGTTCACCCCAAGGGAGCTTGCTGCCACCTCGCTTCCATGAATCGCCCGCAGCGCCCTTCCGACCCGGGAGCGGACAATATTATGGGCAAACCATAACCCGGCCAGAACAAACAACGAAACGAGGTAGTAAAACTGGAGATCGCTTTGCAACGGAACCCCGGCTATACGGATCGGCGGAATGCCAAAAAAACCATTCAGCCCTCCCGTGATCTCTTTCCATTCCTTGAAAAATGTAAACATAATGACGCCAAAGCCTAACGTCGCCAACGCCAAATAATGCTCACGCAGCCGAAAAACTGGAATGCCGACCACAAGCGCCACCAAAGCAGCCAAAACCGCGCCGGCAGCCAGCGCCAGCCAGGACGGCCATCCCGCATGCGCGGTCAAATAGGCGGACGCATAAGCCCCGATGCCGTAAAACGCCGCCTGGCCGAGCGAAATTTGGCCCGCATACCCCATCAACAGCGTCATCCCTGTGCTTACGAGCGCGTACAGCCCGATGAGAATCAGAGTGCTTAGCACGTAGTTATTGCCGAAGACGAGCCAAGGGAGACCGAGCCAGACGGCTGCGCCAACAAGCAAGAGCCATCGTTTCCGTCCATCCGTCATTCGTTGACCGTGCTCCATCCATCCGCCCCCCTTACACTCGTTTTCCTGTCATCTTGGCAAACAGCCCGTTTGGCATGAAAAACAGAACAAGCAATAGCAGCCCGAAGCTGATCGCTTCTTTGTACCCCGAGGACAAGTATCCTTCCGCAAATGATTCAAGCAGCCCGACGAGAAACGCACCGGCGATCGCCGCCGGGGCGTTCGTCAATCCCCCGACAACAGCGGCGATGAACGCCTTCAGCCCGATCATCATTCCCATATCATAAGACGCGCCCGAAATCGGGGCGATGACGATTCCCGCCAGCGCTCCAAGACCGGCGCTGACGGCAATCGCGCCAAGCGACATTTTGCGGATGTCAATCCCCATCAACCGAGCGGCAAACGGATTGATGACGCAGGCCGCCACCGCCTTGCCGATGTATGTTCGGTGAAAAAACAGATGCAAGGCGGCAAAACTTGCGAGCGAAATGACGATCGCCCAGACGCTTTGCCATTGGATGACCGCTCCAAACACCTCAAGCGCCCCATGGCCCGTAAAGGGGCGCAGCGCGTACGGATCCGTCCCCCAAACAAGCAAGGCGATCCCGCGGAATACAAACGACGCCCCGATCGTAATGATAATGAGCACCGCGACAGGCGAACGGCGCGCCGGCTGAATCGCCAGCCGCTCAAACAGCCCACCGACGACCATCACCGCAAGCATGCTCAAACCGATGGCCGCGGCAAACGGCACTCCGTTATTGACCAACGTAATGCAAAACAACGCCCCCAACATAGCGAAATCGCCTTGAGCCAAATTTAAAATGCCGGTCACGCTGTACGTAATGACAAACCCGATCGCCACCAACGCGTAAATGCTGCCGACCGTCAGCCCGGAAAACAACAGCTGCACAAACTGGCTCCACGCTTCCATGCCCCGTCCCTCCTTCAACGGTTAGGTGGAACAAAAGGGAATTAGCGACCTCATTCCCTGTTTACTGCTCGGCAAGGACAAACTTGCCGTCTTGAATTTGCACCATCACCAAACTGTCGGCGTCAAGCCCTGTATGGTCGTCTTTCGACATATGGAAGACGCCCGAAATGCCGATAAATTTTCTTGTATTCTCCAGAGCCGACCGTATTTTCTCTTGATCCGCGCCGCCCTCCTTGATCGCATTGACCAACAAATGGAACGCATCCCACGCATGTCCACCAAACGTTGTCGGGGCATAGCCGTACGCTTTCTCAAACTGTTCTTTGTATTTTAGCAGCGTTTCTTTTTGCGGGTCGCTGTCCGGAAGCTGATCGGCCACTAAAATGCGCCCGGCAGGGAACCATACGCCGTTGGCCGCCTCCCCGGCCAAGTCAATAAAGCTTTTCGTGCCGATGCCATGGCTTTCCACAATCGGCGCCTCAATGCCCAACTGGCGGATGTTTTTCGTGACGACCGCCGATTCCTGCGCTGTTCCCCATACGATAATGGCTTGCGGATTCGCTTTTTTCACCTTTGTCAACATCGCTTTCGCATCATCGACCGTCGCCTCAAACTCCTCTTCGATGACGGCTTTCACCCCATATTCCGGGGCATAATGCACAAACTCTTCATGCCCGCTCGTTCCGTATGCATTGGCGACGTTCAGCCAGGCGACGTTCGTCCATCCTTTCTCTTTTAAAAAACCAAGCAGCTTCTGGATGACGATATTGTCCCCTTGAGCGGTTTTAAATGTCCAATGACGTGAGGATCCATCGCTTGGATTGACGATTTGTTTGCTTGCGGCGAGGGAAATGTACGGAATGCCTGCTTTTTCAATGAGTGGAATCATGGCTAAGGAGTTGCCGCTGATCGTGCCGCCAATAATGGCAGTGACTTTGTCTTGTTCGATGAGTTTTTTCGTGGATAATACGGCCTCATTTTGGTTGGACTTGTCATCATAGGCAATCAGCTTGATTTTCTTTCCATCAATGCCGCCTTGCTTGTTCCATTGCTCAACGAGCATTTTGACCGTCTCCATCTCCGGTTTGCCAAGCGGGGCCGCCCCGCCGGAAGCCGAAAAAATGGCGCCAATTTTGATTTCATCCTCTCCTCCCGATGTCGCCGTCTTCCCACAGGCGGCAAGGAAAATGAGCAACAATGCCGCCATCAATAGAGACATTCCTTTTTTCATCTTTTTTTGCCCCCCTTTTATATTGACAACGCTTTCAAATCATCGTTCTCCCGCCAGGCCTCCACCCGGCGGAAGAAGATCAGCGCCGCCGCTTAAACGCTTCGGCGGTGTTGATTTTGTGTTGACGAACGTATTGTTCGATTTCATGCGGCGGCGCCTGTTCACGCAACAGACGGATGATCTCTCTATGTTCTTCGATCGATGCTTTCGCCCGCTGCGGCACAAAGGTGAAGCCGTAGGCGCGGATGCGCTTCATCCGCTGCCAAATTTGCTTGATTTGCTCTTCGAGGTAGGCGTTGCCGCAATGGGCGTAAATCAAGGAATGAAATTCATAGTTCAGCTCGCTGAACCGTTCCAGCTCCAGCTCTTCAAGCGCCCGCTCCATCCATTCGTTCAACCGCTCAAGCTCGTTGATCGCCTCCTTCGTCAAATGGGCGGAGCCAAGCGCGGTCGCATAGCCTTCCAGCACAGCCAACACCGACAGCGTCTCGATATATTCTTTCTCGTTGATGTTGCTCACAACGGCGCCTGTATACGGCTTAAATTCGACAAGCCCTTCCGCCTCGAGCTGGCGGATCGCCTCGCGCACCGGGATGCTGCTGAGTCCAAGCTCGCGGGCGATTTGGTCGATGACGACGCGGTATCCCGGGCCATAGACGCCGTTTTCAATGCGGGAAAGAATATACTCGTAAGCCAATTGGGTTTTGTTTTTCGCTTTCGTTTCCATACGTTTATCATATACTAGATCATATACATTGACTAGTCGTTATGCCTGTTCGGCAGACAAGGCGGTCGGTTTCTCCCCCTTGCCGAACGCGGGGATCGGCGGATCGCCGACGGCGACGTGGACGACTTGCACTTCCGTATAGAAATCAAAGCTGTAATGCCCACCTTCGCGGCCGATGCCGCTGTATTTCGTCCCGCCAAACGGGATGCGCAAATCGCGGACGTTCGGCGAGTTGACCCACGCCATCCCGCTTTCGATCGCTTGGGCGACGCGGTGGCCGAGCTTCATATCGTTCGTCCAGACGTATGCCGCCAGCCCGTATTTCACATCGTTCGCCAGCCGTATCGCCTCTTCTTCATCCGCAAAGGACATGACCGCCATGACCGGTCCGAAAATCTCTTCCTGCGCCACCCTCATGCCGTTATGGCAACCAAGCAGCAACGTTGGCGGCACAAAGTTACCCCGCTCCAGCCCTTTCGGAACGCTGGGGGCATAGACGTCCGCCCCTTCCTGCTTGGCAATCTCAATATAGCGGTTCACTCGCTCCCAATGATCGCGGTGAATGAGCGGACCGAGTTCAGTCGCCGGGTTCATCGGGTCGCCGATGACGATGCGGTCGACGCGCTCTTTGAGCCGGGCGACAAATTCGTCGTAAATCGACTGTTCAAGCAAAAGCCGCGAGTTGGCCGTGCACCGTTCGCCATTGAGCGAAAACATCCCCCAAACCGCCGCATCGAGCGCCCGTTCGAGATCCGCATCGGCGAACACAATGAGCGGCGACTTGCCGCCGAGCTCCATCGATGTTTTTTTCAACGTCGCAGCGCTGTTGCGGATGATTTCCATGCCGGTCGTCGTCTCGCCGGTAAACGAGATGAGGCGCACATCCGGGTGGGCAACCAATGCGGCGCCCGCCGTTTCGCCAAACCCGTGCACGACGTTGAACACCCCGCGAGGCAGCCCGGCTTCATCGATGATTTCCGCCAGTTTATTCGCCGTCAACGGCGACCATTCGGCCGGCTTCAAGACGACGGTGTTGCCGGTCGCCAGCGCGGGAGCCACCTTCCACGTTTCCAGCATAAATGGCGTATTCCACGGCGTGATGAGCCCGGCGACGCCGACTGGTTTATAAACGGTATAGTTTAAAAACTGTCCATTCACATGGTACGCCTCGCCGACAAGGCGCGTCTTCACCATTTCCGCGTAAAAGCGGAAGTTTTCCGCCGCGCGGGCGGCTTGCTTTTTCGCCTGGCTGATCGGAATGCCGGTGTCAAGCGCTTCTAAATAGGCGATGTCGTCCGCATACTGCTCAATCAAGTCAGCAATGCGGAAAAGGTAACGAAGACGCCGTTCGACCGGCATTGTCCGCCACGGCCCGTGATCAAACGCCTCCTTTGCCGCCCGGACCGCTGCGTCGATGTCTTCTTTCCGCCCTTCGGCCACTTCGTTGATCGGTTCGTTCGTAAACGGATTGATGTTGTCGAAATACGCACCGGCTGCCCCTTCCATAAACTGCCCATTGATATAATGAAGCACTTTTGGTTGCACTGCCATTCGTTTCCCCCTCCCGCTATGTCCGATAACGCGCATGAATGTTGTTGTGTTTATACGTCCCCGCCTCGTTGAATTCATACAGCTCAAGCGACAGCGCCAAATAGCGTTTGGCGAACAGCGGGGCGAAATGGTCTTTCATCACGGCAAACAGCTCGTCGCCGACTTCTTTTTTCACCTGTTCCGGACGCCCGGCGCCGATTTTCAGCGTCCCGTGCACAAACGCATCGTCTTCGGCCCCATCAGCCACATAGTACTCGTCAAGCCGAATGGCGCGCGAGCGGATGCCGCCGACGGGAAACCAATCGCTCCGCTTGATCAACACGCGGTGAATTTTTCCAAGCAAGCCGCGAATATCGGCCTCTTCGCCGAGATTGGCCGTGTATTCCAAAATAAAGTGCGGCATCATTCCTCCTCCTTTGGCTAGACGATGTAATTGATCAGCCGGCCGATGCGTTCGATTTCGGCCACGACTTCATCGCCGGGCTGGACGTTCACCGCCCCTTTCGGCGTGCCGGTCAAAATCACGTCGCCAGGCGCGAGCGTCATGAATTCGGTGATGTACTCAAGCAAATACGGGATCGAAAAAATCATATCGCCCGTATATCCTTCCTGCACAACCGCCCCATTGACATACGTCCGCAAACGAAGCGCCATCGGATCGCCGACTTCCTCATGGCTGACGATCCACGGGCCTAGCGGCGTCGTCCGGTCGCGGTTTTTGACGCGGAAATTCGGCCGGTAGTAATTTTCCAAGTAGTCGCGAACAGCGTAATCGTTGGCAATCGTGTAACCGAAAATGTAGTCGTACGCCCGTTCCGCTTTCACCCGGCTGGCCGGGCGGCCGATGACGACCGCGAGCTCGCATTCATAATGCATCATGTTGACCCCCTCCGGGCGAACGGTTCGGCCGCGATGGCCGATGAGCGTATTTTTCCCTTTGAAAAATAAAAGCGGCTCTTTCGGCGCAACAAAAGACAATTCGCCGGCATGCTCGGCATAATTCAATCCAAGCGCCACGATCACTCCCGGCTCCACCGGGGGAAGCCACATCACTTCAAGCTCCCCGACGATCGTTCCGTCCGGCAGGCGGAGGCGGCCATCGTCGAGCGGCTCGGCTTCGGTCACGATTCCGTTCCAGGCCACACGCGCCCGCCTCATCATTCATCGCCTCCTTGTTCCAGGGCGATTTCATTTTCCAACACACCGATCCTTTCGATTTCGATGCGCACCACATCTCCTGCTGTAACAAGCGGCGCATCGGCCGGCCAGCTGAAAAACAGCACATCGCCTGGGTAAAGGGTCATAAATTCGGTCACCTCAGCAAGCCATTGTTCGACTGGAAGGCGAAAGCGGCTCGGGTCTGCACGCTGGACGAGGCGCCCGTTGACGTATACGCGTGCGGTCAAGGATGACAGCGGCGACGCTTCCTCTTTCGGCACGATCCACGGGCCGACTGGGGCGAACCCGTCGCGCGCCTGCTCCTTCACCGCCGGGCGGTGCCGCTGCTCGTGTAGAATCGACAGATCATTCACGATCGTATAGCCGAATACAAAATCGAGCGCCTGCTCGCGCCGCACGCGCGCCGCCGTCCGCCCGATCACCAGCCCGAGCGCCGGAGCAGCCTGAAGATGCTTCACCCAACGAGGCAGAAGCACCGGACGCCGATGGGCGTTGATGGTGTTTGCCGGCTTCATATACAGCACCGGGCCTTCCGGCGGCTTTTCATACGGCGGGGCGTTCATCTCTTTTGACAGCGCCGCCCACTCCTTTTCATCATTCAGCGCCACCCCGTACATCGCCCCGCCAATAGGCGCGTCCCATTCCAATTCATCAATGCGGTGCGTCTGCCCGCCAAACGACACCGTCCCGCCGTGCGGATCCGCCTTTGCCTCAATCGTCCGCCTCATGCCGGCCAGACGCAAGCGCACATTCGCCATCATGTATCCTCCTCATCTGTATCGATGCCATTTGAAGCTTTACCATTTGCAGCTCTTACCGAGCATTTGATCGCGCTTTGGCGTGACGGAGAAGCCTACGGGCTTACCCTCGTCAGTTGAAAAATGGATGAGCCACTTTTCCGTCAAGGATATGTTAAACGATTTCGTTGCATCTAATATGCCTGTTGCCAGGCGTGTTGATGAACCAATCAAAACCAGTTGAGAAAGCACTGTTCCCGGCTTTTCTGCCGCCGTCGGCAAGCGGTTCGCTTGCCGACGGAGCGTGCAGCTGCATGGCGCTCTGTTTTCGGGAAGCAACGGATCATCAACACTCGTGACCGGTTGCACGCGCTTGTTTTATGTCGCTTTTTGCATTTCTTCGTCCCGCGTCTCTTCGGCCAGCAAGCCGTATTTGACGAGCGTGCGGCGGATTTGCTGCTGATGTTCTTCGCTTGGCAAATCGAGCGGCAGCCGGAGCTTCGGGGTGATTTTCCCCATCATGCCGAGCGCTGCTTTGACAGGGCCCGGATTCGTTTCAATGAACAGCACATCATTGAGCTCCATCAGTTCAAAATGAAGATCTTGCGCCCGCTTGATGTCGCCGTCAAACCAAGCATCATGCAGCTCGGCCACCTTATGCGGCACGACGTTCGCCGTCGCGCTGATCGATCCGGCGCCGCCGATCGCCAGCATCGGATAGCACAAAAGCTCGATGCCGGAAAAGAGAAGGAAATCGCGCCCGCAATGCCACAACACCCGGTTGACATGCTCGAAGTCTTTGTTCGACTCTTTCACGCCGATAATGTTCGGACAATCTTCGGCCAGCCGCGCCATCGTTTTGACTTCCAAATTGACCGCCGTCCGCCCCGGAATGTTGTAGACGATGATCGGAATGTCGACCGCCTCGGCCACCGCCTTAAAATGTTTATACAGCGCCTGCTGGGACGGACGGTTGTAATACGGGACGATGACCATCGCGGCATCGGCCCCAATCTCTTGCGCAAATTTGGTCAGCTCGATCGTTTCCGCATGGTTGGTCGAGCCCGTCCCCGGCACGAACGGCACCCGACCCGCCACCGCTTTTTTCGCCGTTTCCATCACCTGTTTTCGCTCTTCAAGCGTCAGCGAGCTCGGCTCTCCCGACGTTCCCGTGACGGAAATGCCGTGCGTGCCGCTTTCAATATGCCAATCGATGAGCGCGGCGAGCGCCGCAAAATCAACGTTTCCTTCCTCATCAAACGGCGTGACGACCGGCGCGATCGAGCCGCGCAGCCGTTCTTTCGCCTCGTGGTATGCCATCCCCTTGCCCCCTATTGGCTTTATTTTTCTGAATCTTATTTATATTGTACACACTATCATATATGAAATCAACGATAAAATCATATATAATCATGATCCCGAAAACCGAGCAGAAGGGCTGCGGTCTTTTTCTAAATCAGGAAGGTCGGTTTCTGCTTCGCCAATGTCGGTTCGTCCGGCTCGATCGGCTGACCGCTGTGAACATCAAGAACGACGGACGCCTCTTCAAACCAGCTGTCCGGCGCCGCATGCCCCCAAAACGTCTGGCGCCTTGGATCGTCCAAATCCCAGCGGATCGGCGGAAAATCGGGGTCGCTCGTCAAATAGTCGCCGTTATACAGCTCAATTCGGTGGCCATCCGGGTCGCGCAAATAGACAAAGAAGGCGTTCGACAATCCGTGGCGGCCCGGCCCGCGTTCAATGTTTGCCGCATATCCAGCCGCCGCCAGCACATCGCACGCATGGATCAAACTGAGCGGGTCAGGCAGCCAAAACCCGATATGGTGAAGGCGCGGCCCTTTCCCATTCATCAGCGCCAAATCGTGAACATTTTGTTTCCGGTGCAGCCATGCCGCCCAAAGCTTCCCATCCTCTGTTTCCGTATACTCCGAACAAGCAAACCCCAAGCCGTGAACATAAAAGTCATACGCACGCTTAACATCCGTCACCGCGCAGTTGAAATGGTCAATGCGCTGCACGCGGGCGCCGCGGTGCAAGTCATACCGCTGCAACAGCCGCTCAGTTTTGTCCATATGCGCGAAAAACTCAAGCGGCAGCCCGGACGAATCCTGCACGCGAAACGCTCTCCCGACGGCTCGCTGGCTTCCCGCTTCCAGCCATTTCGGCTGCAGCGTTTGCGCCGCAAACCATTCATAAAGCGCTTCCAATTGCTGCTCGGAACCGACTTTGTAGCCAAGCGCTTCAACCGCGGGACGGGGCGCCTTTTTCAACAGAAGGCTATGATGATGATATTCTTCCAGCCCCCGCAAATACAGATGGCTCTCATCCGCTTCCGTCACGACAAACCCAAGCACCCGTTCGTAAAAATCGCGGGCGGCGGCCAAATCAGTCACATGCAGCACCGCGCGGGCGCAGCGAATAATGGAAAATTTCACCATCCTTCTCCCCTTTCGATAAAATTCAACTCCATTTGCACTGTCACCGCTGGCTGTCAGAAGGAATGAACACACTTTTGGCGCCGCGCAGAAATTCACGCACGAACTGTTGATACGGCTCTTTTTCATAGCCGTCAAAATACGCCATCCCCATCCGAACGGGATCGCCGAAAAAGTAATATTCATAATGCGTCTGCCGGGCTCCGAACGCGCTCATCGTGAGATCCCAAGCGAGCCGGAACAGCTGGACGCGTTCATAGCCGTCCACCGTCGCCCCCTGCATTGCTCGGCGGACGATATCCCCAATTTCTTCGTTGTGGAAATCGGCTTCCGTCGGAATCGCCATCAACCCCGATGCTCCTAAAATGCGGATGATCTCCGAAAGCCGTGGATAAATGCGCGGATACCAGTTGCGCGCGGCATCGAGCGCGGCAAAATCCGGCGTCATCGTTCCCCAGCGGTCTCGCTTCGCATTGTGCTCAGCCCGGTACAGGTGGCTCTTCATCGTCTCGAGGACGAGCATGATTTCCGCCCCTTTATCTTTCACATGCTGGAATTCGCCGATGCCGATTGCTTCGATCAGACAAAGCGTGACACCGAGCAAAAACTCCGTTTTGACGATGTTTTTCGCCACCACTTGATGGGACATATGAATGACCGCGTTCGTCTCACGGAACGTCCGGTTGCAAATCGATGAATTGCCGCAAACAAACACGCGCTCCCACGGCACAAACACGTTTTCAAACGAAACGATGGCATCGCCCTCTTCAAAGCGGGACGCCAGCGGATGGTCCCACGCACTCCGCCCGTAGTCAAACGCCTCGCGGCAAATGAACTTGACGCCCGGCGTATTGTTCGGAATGGCAAAGGCGAGCGCGTACGGGTCTTCACCAGCTGTCGATTTTTTCACGGTTGATGGAAACACTAAAATTTCGTCCGTAATCCCGCCTTGCGTCGCCAACAGACGGATGCCGCTGACGATGATCCCGTCTTTTCGCCGTTCCACCAAATGGAGCGGCACATCGGCATCGTTTTGTTCATGAAGCGCCTTGGCGCGATTCATTTGCGGATGGATGAGCGTGTGCGTCAAGCTGATGTCGTTTTCACGCGCGTACTCATAGTAGTTTTTCGCGTTTTCGGCAAACATCGGATCATCTTCGGCAAATAGATCATTGGCGACGCCCATGGCCATGACTTCCGCGTTTAAATAATCGGGAGAACGGCCCATCATCCCCGCCGACATACGCGCCCATTCTTGCGTCGCCTCGCGGCGGGCGATGAGCTCGTCAATGGTTGTCGGCTGAATGAACGTCATGCCGACGAACTGCCCGGTTGTCGGCGACCGGTACAACATTTTCTCCGGCTTTTCATATTGCCGGTCGTAAAGCGCCGCCATCGAACGGACGACGTTGCGGAACGCCGGATGAACAGTGACATCCTCAACTTTTTCCCCGTGGATGTACACGCTGCTTTTCGCCCGCTTGAGCCGCTCCATATACTCCTGACCTGTTTTGGCCGGCATTTTCATTCCCCCCGTTTTCACGTATAATAGATAAGGAAGCGCTATCATTCAGAATGTTCAAAATTAATATAACATATGATTTCATATATGAAAAATACAAAAATGATCAACCATCCTATACGAAAAAGATATGGAAGCAAGAGAGGAGTCACGGCCATGATCGATGTGAAGCAGCTGAAATACTTCGTCACGATTGCCGAAGAGGGGCAAATCACCAAAGCGGCGCAAAAGCTTCATATCGCCCAGCCGCCGCTCAGCCAGCAGCTGAAGCAGCTCGAAGAAGAGCTCGGCGTTCCTTTATTTGACCGGAAGGCGAAAAAAATGGAGCTCACCGCACCGGGCAAAGCGTTTTACGAAAAGGCGAAACGGCTGCTCGCCCAGCTGGATGACGCCGTAGCGGAAGTAAAAGAAATCGAAGAGGGAACGGCGGGAACGCTGTCGATCGGCTGCGTTAAATCGTGCTTTTACTATTTGGCCCAAGCCATCCGTCACTTCCATGAACAAGCCCCGAACGTGACCTTTCATCTCCGTGAAGGAGATACATTTTCCATTTGCCAGCTGCTTTACGAGCGGCACATTGACATCGGCATCGTCCGCCTGCCGATCGACTCGGCTGATTACGACGTCATCCGTCTGCCCGGCGAACGTTATGTCGGCGTGTTGCCGGCGCAATGGAAAACCGGCCAAACCGCGTTATGCATGCGCGATTTTGCTGATTGGCCGCTTCTCCTTCTCCACCGAGTGCACGGCGCCGGACAGTACGAGCGGGTCATCGAGGAATGCCGCCGCCATGGCTTTGAACCGAACGTTCTATGCGAATGCCCGGACGCGACCATATTGCTCTCCCTTGTCGCCCAAGGCCTCGGGGCCACCATTGTGCCGCAATCCACTGTAGCCTTGTTTCGCCTCCCCGGCATCAAGGTGCTGGAGATCATCGACTCTTCCATGACAGCGGAAGCCGCCGCCATCCTCGACCGACAACGGTATTTGCCGAAAAGCGCCCGAACATTCCTCGACGTGCTCCAAACCGCTGCGGCCCGCGCCGCCGGCGGACAACATGAAGAAAGATAGCGATTCCTCCAATCGTGGACGCTCAAGTGAAGGGAAAAAACAACATTGGCGTCATCTCTTCGTTGCGCCGCACTTTTTGTTCAACGACCGGCTTTCCAAAAAAATCAGGCGCCGTTGGGCGCCTCATCACAACCCTGCCGACCGCTGCAGCCGCTTGGCGATTTCGAAAAAATCTTCGGCCGAAATCCCGGGGGCGAATTCTTCCGGCACTTCGTCCAAATCGGGGATCGCCCCCCCTTGGGGCGCTCCTTCGACCACCTCGAGCGGCTGTCCATCGCTTGGATGGGTTCCTTGCCAAATGCGGACGATTTCTTTGTAATAGCGATCGCTGAACGTATAAAGCCGGCGGTGGACGCCTTGATCCTCATACTTTCTCGCCTCGTCGAACACACGGTTATCCAACTTCGGGATCGGCAGCAGTTTCGTCACATCGACCCCCGTAGCCACTTCGATCGCTTTGGCGTACGCTAAAATATGAACGCCCCCGCGCACAAGCAAGTAGCCGATCATCTCGCGGGCGGTAGGATGGTCCGTCATTTCATAGACGCGCATTTTATGCGTGCGCGCTCCGCATTCAAGGAAAAAGTTGTGAAGCAAATCCAAAATCAAGTTGCCGCTGTTGAACACGTACTCCCCCGTCCACGCCTTCCCCATCGAATCGCCGGGAAACGCCGTCTGCGCCGTCGCGATAAAATGATACGTATTGCGCTTGTCTTTCGCATCCTTCATCGGCGCTGCATCCGGATCACCCGGATGGGTGGAGCCGGTCAAGCAAAGGTTGATCGCATTGGACACGAGCTCCACATGGCCAAACTCTTCGGCGGTGATGCTCGCCACCAACTCGTAAAACGGGCGCAGCTTCTTTTTTTGCCGAAAATTGAATGACTGAAACAAATAATTGTTTAACGTCGACATTTCTCCGAAACGGCCGCCAAGCAGCTCCTGGACAGCGGCAGCCGCATTGGGGTCCGCGTACTTCGGCTTCGGCAATTCGATCGCCAGCCGGTCGATCCGCTGAAATACCACGACTCTTTTCCTCCTCTCCATTAATTGCTGAGGCGAACAGACACCACTTGCGCCAAGCGGATGTAATAAACCGCCTGATGCGCCGAGATGACAATATGGTCCGGCTTCACATCCCTCACAGTTCCTTGGATCGAACCGCGGACTGTTTCCACCACCACTTCTTTGCCGTTCAAAGCTTGGAAAGCGTGGTACACATACGGGTCAACCAGGGCAATGAGCTGCGGTGACGAAGCATGGGACGCGTAGGGCTGGTTCATTCTCATTTCCTCCCTTTTGATGCGATGAAGAAGATTCCCTTTTTATCCATATGCCGCCCCATGCAGAACATGACAAAAAAACCCAACGTCGAGAAAAGAAAGCGGCCTGATGCTCAAGGACATTCAAGCCGCTTCCAAAGATGTTTACGCCGCTAGAAAGCGGCGAATGCTCGGAATCTTTTGCACAACAAAACGATCAAACAGCCAAAAAACGGTGAGCAATCGGCGAAAATGGTGTGAAATGAAACGGCCGGACAGACCAGTCCGCCTCATCATCCGATCAACCCAAGACGCAGCGCTTTTGCCACCGCTTCCGTCCGATTTTTCGCGTTGAGTTTCCTTAAGGCGCTGGAAATGTAGTCGCGCACCGTAAATTCGCTCAAATAAAGCTGACAGGCCGCTTCCAATGTCGAGGCTCCGTCGGCGAGCAGCTTCAAAATCTCGATTTCTCTTGGCGACAAGGATTCCGCCATCCCTTCCCATTCTTTTTTTGGCGCCTTGATCCATTTCAACAGCAACTCCCCCGCGCTTTGGCCAAATTTCATCAGCGCGGGAAACAGGCGGCGGTCAACGGCAAAGAAGCGGCCCGGTCCGCGGTCGAGAACGACGCCTCCAATCATCCGCCCTTCCGTCGGCACATACACCGGAACGATCACCAGTGAGGCCAAACCGAACAAATCCACATACAGGCGCGGAAACTGTTCGCTCGCCCTCGGCACATAAATCGGACGAAAATGTCGAAATTCATGCACTTCCGCTTTCAATTTCCCCACACTTTCTTTCAACATCGGAATGCTGTCCAATTCCACGCGCAAGCGCTGAATTTGCCCATTGTCCACGCCATGCCCGTGCAGACCGATGGCTGTGCTCTCCTGATTGACAAATTGAAACAGAGCGCAGCGGCTGAAAGGAAGAAAATAGGAAAAACCAAAACAAATATGCGCCGCCGATTCCTCAAACGTCTGCGCCCGCAAAATCCATTCGTTGAACAAAATGACGGCATCTTTCCACAAGGATTCTTTTTTCCACGAGGAATCGCCGCCGATTTTGAATGATTGCTCATTCACTTCATACAACAACCATTCATTCCATTTGAAAAACAAATACCGCACGGCTGGGTGCAGCGCAGCAGCCGCTGACGCATGCGCCTTCAACACTTGATGAACCGTATTTTCCATTAAATTCAGGGAAAATATGATCATCTCCGGATGAAACGCCGCAATGCGTTCGAGATGCCCATTCGCTGGATGTTCGCCCCCGTACGGGAGCAATCTTGCCTGAACGAATGCGCACAGCGTGGAAAACACCTCTTGAACCCGCGCATTCCGCTTGCCAAGCGCTTCGCCGATCCGCTTCCATTCCCGGTTCAATTCCGCCGCATACATGTGCAAGATGTCGGCCGCTTCATGAAGCAAACGAAGCAAGTGATCATTTAATTCCTTCGACATCCCCATCCTCCCCCCGCATCCCCGCTAGTGATCGACTACTTTGATCATCTACTTTCTTAATTCGATCAGTCAATTCCTTCTTTTGCCCGTCACGGTTGTCCAAGAGCACTTAAAAAATCCGACAAACATAGGGATGTAATGGAATGTATAATTGTCATAAAATTTAAACAGATTCACTAAAGCGCTTACAGCGCTGATCATTCAAAAAAAGGGGGAGGAGAAACGCCATGGAAATGGCAACAAAACCGGTCATCATTGGGGGGCGCACGGCGAAAAAGCCGCTGATCGCCGCACTGTTGGGAGGGTTCCTGCTTCTCGGAGCCTTGCTGTCGATCTTCGGGCTGACAGGCGTCGCCTATGCCGTACCAATCAGCGGGGTCGGCGAATTTACCGTTCAATTTGACAAACTGAACGGCAGCGGGTTTAAAATGTACGGCGGCGTGGCGGAAGCAGGCAATGCGCCGCAGACGCCGGTCTTCGTCAATGAAATGGATAAAGCGACGATTCAAGGTCTTCGGATTTCGAAAGACTTCCCGGCCTTGGGCATTCGCGTCGTCATTGTCGCGAGCGAGCCTGTCTCCATTGACGGCCTCGTGCAAAAAGCGACGCAAATCAACGGCAACATCTCCTTCGGCAGCTTGACGATGAAAGAAAGCTATGTCGGCGATACCAGCAACCCAGTCGAGAAAGCGGCCAAAGAATTCACACAAGGAGCCAACAGCATTACGATCGAAAACGGTGATATCAAAACCGTCTACTTATTCCAGCAAAAAGTGTCGCTGCCGGGCATGAAAGTGTACTTTGAAAAACTCAACTAATTTCAGTAAGGATGAGAAACATTGGGCATCATTCGTTCTAGCTGGCAGGCGTTCGGTCGCTGGCGGAAACGCCGCCCGTTTTGGGGGGCAACGTTTCTCTTGTTATCAAGCCTTGTGATTTTATGGGTTCCGATGCAGCTATACGAAATTTCTCTCGTTCCCGGAAGCATGGTGTTCGTCGGCTTTTTCCTTGGCGGCATGGTCATGTTGATGGGGATTCTTTCCTACGCCATGCCGCGGCTATCCACCTTGCTCGGCATCATCGGTATGTTCAGTGCCATTCTGTCGATCATGGGCGCCTTGGGCGGCTTCTTAGTCGGCACGATTCTCGGCATCATCGGCGGGGCGCTTTGCATCGCCTGGCGCCCGCAATGGGCCGATCCTGCCGCCCCGCTGGCCCATCATGAAGCCGCTGCGGACAAAGAAGCAACCACCGCCACCTCATGAAAAACCATAAAGCAAAACCGAACGCGGATCGACCGTCCCGTTCGGTTTTGTTTTGTCATCGCCGCCAATAAAGGCACATATAGATGAATGAGATCATCCACTTTCCAGAACAGAAGGAGGACCGCCATGAAACACCTTTCTCCCGAGCGACTGCACGTCACCCAGACCGCTGGAATCACCCAGCTGTCACCAGTGAACGGCCGTCTGTACACCTTAACCCACTCGGACACGACTGGCGCCTTATTCCTCACCGTCTCCCGCGCATTTGTCACTGATCAGCTCACTTCTCAACGCGATGAAGTGCTCGGTGAATGGAAACAAGCCGGGCAACAGCTAGTATTGTTTCTCTATGTATTCATTGGCAACCGGCAAATGGGCCGGCAAGAAAATGCGCGCCGGGCGAACGTATTCAAGAAAGAATTGCCGTTGGCGCTCGAAGCCATTCGCTATGGCGACCGCGCTTTTTTTCACACGTACCCGTTTTGTGATTGGTGCCCGATTTTCATTCATTTCACTTCGGAATACCCGGAGCTCAACCGGACGGAATACTACGGCACCCCGTATTTGTACCGCTGACAACCACTTCAGTGATGGGGCTATGCATCGCCGCGTTTTTGGGCAGCCGACAAATCTCTTTCTGTTTCTCAAAACTGTATAAAAATATCGGGCCAACGGTATGCGCGCATTGTAAGAATTACCCTTAAGCATTGCGCTCAAAGTGAGTGCCACTCTACATTCCCCGCCTCAATCATGATGATGTTCACCCCGTCGGTTACTATTTGAACTTTTTCAAGCGATTGAGTGGCGGAAATAAGCACTACTTCCAATATTTCATCAGCATCAAAGTCTTTAACGCAATCTGTTTCAAAATATGTTACATCTTCAAAAACAACGTACAATGCAAGGTAAAAACGCGGTGCAAAATCCGTGCAAAATTTTTTCGGATTCTATCGATTTCTTTAGGATTCCCCAAAAATGAAAAACGACCGCAAACGCGGTCGCATCAAGGGTTTCACGATTTCGCATCCGAACCGTTCGGATGTTGGAAATGGAGACGGTGGGAGTCGAACCCACGTCCAGAGGCATCGCCACTTAAGCATCTACGAGCGTAGTCGGTATATTTCGCTTCGCCGTCCGTTCCGCCTACCGACAGGCATCCCGGCGGCTAGCCTGGTTCGTCTCTTCCCTCATCCTCAGGCAGCGGATTTGGGCGTAGCCCGCTTCATATGAGCCCCTCGAACGCCACGCGGGCGATGGCGGGAGGAGCTAGCTGCAGCAATTAGGCAGCTAAAGCGTAGTTTTGTTTGCCAGTTATCTTTAGGTGACGTTTTTACGAGGACGTCCCCCTCGGCTCGCCGCTTAAGCTCGACCTACCCCTGTCGAATCCGGATCGTCCCCGCGGTGGCGAAGAAAGATCGGAATAGCGTAAGCGATGGATAACTGGCTGTTGCATTATTTATTATACCATGGCGATGCGCATTTTCAATGGGAATGTTTTCAACCCCGGTGAAAAACGGTCATTTTTGCCAAAGCGATGGAGTTCGCCAGGAAAGAAGAGCCGATGTTTCAATGCTTCTCCACTGGAGAAGATTCGATTGAGAACTGTTTTTCCCATACACCACCGACTCCCTATAAGGCTGGTGAAAAACGGGTTTTGCGCCCAGATCGGCGGCGCTGGACGAGAAAGGCATGTCGATCTGACAAAGTTTCTCTAAATAGAAAAAGAATTGGGATCTCCCGTTTTTTCTTTGAATCACCAACCCTCTATAGTTTTTGCCGCTCGCGGAACGCCCGCTCGATTTCGCGCTGCGCTTCTTTCCGCTTCATGTCTTCCCGTTTGTCGTATTTTTTCTTCCCTTTGGCCACCCCGAGCTCCACTTTGGCAAAGCCGTTTTTAATGTACAGTTTGAGCGGCACGAGCGTATACCCTTGCTCTTTCGTGTAGCCGATCAGCTTGTTGATTTCGCGGCGGTGCAAAAGGAGCTTTCTCGTCCGCAGCGGATCATGGTTGTAGCGGTTGCCTTGTTCGTACGGGCTGATATGCATGTTATGGAGAAACACTTCCCCTTTTTCCACTTTGGCGAACGAATCTTTCAAATTCACCCGGCCGTTGCGGATCGATTTGATTTCCGTACCTTGCAAAACGAGGCCCGCTTCATACGTTTCTTCGATGAAATAGTCGTGGTGCGCTTTTTTGTTTTGGGCGATCACTTTTCCTTCGCCTTTCGGCATCCGTTTTCCCCCTCCTCATCGTAGCGTTTCTTATTTTACCAAAAACGAAAAAGAAGGAAAAGCCGCCCGTTCGGCTTTTCCTCACCGTTTTTTCTTTTTCTTCTTTTTCGCCTTCGCGCTGCGGTTTGAGCCGCTTTGCGCTTTCGGCTCCGCCTTCGCTTTTCCTTTCTTTTGTTTTTTCCCTTCAATGACGACCGGAGCGGCTTTCGCTTTCAGGGGGCGGCGTCCCTTCATGCCGACGACTTCAAAATCGACGATCCGCTCGTCTTTGTTCACGTTGATGACGCGGACGGTGATTTCATCGCCGATGCGGTACATTTTCCCGGTCCGTTCGCCGATCAACGCGTAGTGGCGTTCGTCGTAGCGGTAATAGTCGTCCGTTAAGTAGCTGACGTGCACCAAGCCTTCGATCGTGTTCGGCAGCTCAACGAACAAGCCGAAGTTCGTCACCGAGCTGATAATGCCGTCAAACTCCATCCCGATTTTGTCTTCCATAAACTCGGTTTTCTTCAGATCGTCCGTCTCCCGCTCCGCCTCAACGGCGCGCCGCTCCATATCGGAAGCGTGTTCCGCAATTTCAGGCAGCTTTTCCGCCCATTTTTGCTGGGTGTCAAGATCCATCTGGCCGTTAATGAGATACGTCCGGATCAACCGATGGACGATCAAATCCGGGTAGCGGCGGATCGGCGACGTAAAATGGGTGTAAAACTCAGTCGACAGGCCGTAATGGCCGAGGCTCTCGGCGTCATAGCGCGCCTGCTTCATCGACCGAAGCATGACGGTCGAGATCACCATTTCTTCCGGCTCGCCGCGCACCGCTTCGAGAATTTGTTGCAAAGCGCGCGGATGGATTTGGTTGCCCGTTCCTTTCACGACATAGCCGAAGTTCGTGATGAACTCTAAAAAGCGCTGCAGTTTTTCCGGCTTCGGATCCTCGTGAACACGGTAAATAAATGGCACGTTCAACCAATGGAAATGCTCAGCCACCGTTTCGTTCGCCGCCAGCATAAACTCTTCAATCAACCGCTCAGCGACCGACCGCTCGCGCAAGACGACATCATACGGCTTGCCGTTTTCATCGACAAGCACCTTCGCCTCCTTAAAATCAAAATCAATCGCCCCGCGCTTCATCCGCTTCGCCCGCAAAATGTCGGCAAGCTCAGCCATCAGCTCAAACATCGGCACAAGCGGCGCATATTTTTCCCGCAAGGCTTCGTCTTTGTCAACGAGAATTTTATTGACATCGGAATACGTCATCCGTTCCGCCGTGCGGATGACGCTTGGGAAAATTTCATGGCGGACGACTTCTCCTTGCGGGGTGATTTCCATTTCGCACGAGAGCGTCAGCCGATCGACTTTCGGGTTGAGCGAGCAAATGCCGTTCGACAGCCGATGCGGGATCATCGGGATGACGCGGTCAACCAAATAAACGCTCGTGCCGCGTTCATACGCCTCGCGGTCAATAGGCGAGCCTTCCTCAACATAGTAGCTGACATCGGCGATATGAACGCCGAGCTTATAGTTGCCGTTTTCAAGCTTTGTCACGGTGACGGCATCGTCCAAATCCTTCGCATCTTCCCCGTCGATCGTGACGATCATCTCGCCGCGCAAATCGCGGCGCCCTTCCAAGTCTTTCTCCGTAATGACATCCGGCACCCGGTTGGCGTGCTCGATCACGTCTTCTGGAAATTGAAGCGGAAGGCCGTATTTATAGATGATCGCTAAAATGTCGACGCCCGGGTCGTTTTTATGGCCGAGAATTTGGACGACTTCCCCTTCAGCGCTCATTCGTCCTTCCGGGTACGAGGTGAGCCGGGCGACGACTTTATGCCCTTCGACCGCGCCGTTCGCCGCGTTTTTCGGAATGAAAATGTCGTTGACGATCCGTTTGTCATCGGGGATGACAAAGCCGAAATATTTGCTTTCCGTGTACGTGCCGACGACTTCTTTCACCCCGCGCTCCAAAATGCGGACGATCGTTCCTTCGCGGCGCGCCCCGGATGAATCGGCTTGGACGCGCACAAGCACCGTGTCGCCATGCATGGCGTTTTTCAGTTCGGACGGCGGGATGAAAATATCATCCAGTCCCGGCTCCTCCGGTGTGACAAACGCGAATCCTTTCGGGTGGCCAATCACCTTGCCGCGCACGAGATTCATCCGCTCGGGCACGCCGTAGCGGTTGCTGCGCGTCCGGACGACAAGACCTTCCTCTTCCATGGCGACAAGCGTTTTGACAAACGTTTTAAACTCCTCAGCATCCGCAATCCCAAACGCTTCCTCCAGTTCCTCAACGGTCAGCGGTTTGTACGCCTCATCGCGCATAAACGTTAAAATTCGTTCGGCCAATGCATGGTCCATCAGCCCTCTCCTCCTTTCCGCCGTTACCAATCTAACGATTCAAGAAATGCATAAATATCTTCATGCAGCTGATCTTTTTCTTGATCAAGCGTAATCACATGGCCTGATTGCTCATACCATTTGATTTGTTTGACCGGCGATTCAATTTCGTTATAAATGATGTTCGCGCTGTCTGGATTGATCATCTCATCATGGCGCGCTTGGACGACGAACGTCGGTGCATAAACCAAATCAAGGTGGGCGCGCACATCGGCAATGAGTTCTTGCAAGGCTTTCAACGTCTTCATCGGCGTTTGTTTGAACCGTTCCATTTCCTGTTCGATTTGTTCCTCTGATTTCCCTTCCCGCTTTTTATACTCGCGCGCATACTCGAGCACACCTTCGTACATCGTTTCTTCGCTTTTGATGTACATCGGCGCGCACATCGTCACAATGCCTTGTATAGGTACAGTGTAGCCTAATTTGAGAGAAAATACGCCTCCAAGCGACAATCCAGCCACGGCAATTTTTTCGTAGCCTTTGTTTTTCAAAAACTGATAGCCGTTCATGACGTCTTGCCACCAATCATCCGGTCCGGTGTGGACGAGCTCTTCCGGCGGCACGCCATGCCCTTTGTAAATCGGAGCGTAGCACGTATACCCTTTCGATTCCAAGAATCGCCCAAGCATCCGAACGTCGGCGGAATTGCCAGTAAACCCATGCAAAAGCAGCACCGCCCGCTCCCCGGCTTCAAAGAAAAACGGCTTCGGCGGAACAATTTTCATCATAGGTTCTCCTTCCTCTCTGGTGTGAAATAGAAAGGGCAGCCCTTCATTCTATGGACCGCCCCATGTTTGACTTATGATGGCTGTACGTACGTAACCAGGATCGTCAATACGAAAAACAAAATGGCCAATATGACCGTCACGCGCTGAAACACCGCATCGAGCCCACGGGCTTTCTGCTTCCCGAACAATTGCTCGGCGCCGCCGGTGATCGCCCCCGACAGCCCGGCGCTGCGGCCCGACTGCAGCAAGACAACCGCGATCAGCGCGATCGACACAATGACAAGCAGCGTCACAAGCAAGGCATGCATGCCTGACACCTCCAACGACCGACGTTGCAATAATTTCACTATACCATAGATCGCCGTTGGCGGCAACTGGCGGGCCTGTCTCAACACGACGAAAGGAACAGATTCTCTTTTTTGTGAAACATTAGATTGGAAAGCCCGTCATCTAAAAATTTTAAAAAAATACAAGCCAGAAGATGCTCAAATGGAGGAAATCGATGAAATCATTGACGAATGCCTGGCAAAAATCGCAACGTATCTGACCTGATCTGATCGGCCTGGAGGCAGCGAAAGAATGGAACGGTGTTGAAGGAAAGACTACATTTCCTGTCTTTTCTATATAAGTTGCAATAAAGATTTTCCGATTGTTCGATTCTGTTTTCCTTCATAACAAGTCATTTTGATAGAATGCAGCGGGCGTTCTACTGGATGTAAAACAAAGTTTCAACTTATATAGAGGGCTAAATCGAAGGGATGGGGCCAAAAAATTCCCTGCTCCTCCCCTTTGGCATAGATGGGGGAGCGTTTCATCCTCCATCCGCTTGACGCTCCATGAATCGGGTGCGGTATGATCATTGTCGTCCGCCGCCGAAATACGTTACAATAGAAAGCAAATCGGCAACGACTGGAGGGACTTCAATGGCAAGACCGGACGAACGAGTCGTCATCGCGATTGACGGCTATCAATTCAAACGGGCGCGGGAGGCGAAGAAAGGGAAAATTTTCGTCACCTCGCCGATTGGGGCGAACTTTACGTTTGACGTCAACGTCATGCGCAAGCTCATCGAGGCCATCGACCGCGACCCAGCGCTGGCGGAACAGTTCGGGCTTCCTTCTCAGGGGGCAAACGAATAACAAAGGAACGGCGGTTGGCCGTTCCTTTGTTGGTTTAGCGGAGAGAGGCCGAAGCTCCATTTTTTCACAGATGGCGGTGCTCCCTCACGAATCAAATCTTCTAGCGTCCTTGCCATGCCGCTCGCTCGCGGCCAAACGGATCATCTTCGACATGGCTGGCGGCTGAAAAGACAAAGGCCGCCTTGCGCTCGCTCGTATACGCCGGCCACGCTTCCGGCAAGTGATCGCCGTTCGGGTTGCCGGTGCGGGCAAACGCCAGCCAGGCGTAATGCATTTGGTCAGCGATCGCCTCGCGCTCCGGCCGGTTGCCGACGAAATTCGCGACGCCCGGCTGATGGAGATTGTGAAACACAAACGGCAGCTCGAGCGCGTGGCATGCTTTCAGCTGCCCGCCGAACACCGACGTTTCATAGTCAAACCGGTACATGTACACATCCGCTCCGTGAGCCGCTTGGGCGTCCGCTGTCCGCAGCATCCCCTCGACAAACACGCGGTACGTCATGATGCGAAGCCACTTTTGCCAGGCGGGCGCCGACGGCTCCGCCGTTTCTGCATAATAGCGAATCGCCGCCTCCGGCACGGGCCCGACTTCACGGTTGATCCGGTCAAGCAGTTCGTGTTCGCCAAGCTTCATCCATGACGGATCCGTCAAGGTAAACAGGTTGTACTCGTCTTTCGTCACGCCGATGAGAATCGGAATGCCGCTGGCCGCCCCGTCGTGGAGCGCCTCGATCGGATGGCGGCGCAATACGCGGCCGTCCACCACCGGACCGTACATGATTCCTGGGCCGAGCGACAGCGCCGCCCGCAGCAGCTCCTCGGCGGGAATCGACAAGAGCCGGCCGCGGTCACCCGGGCGGATGCCGGCACGCTCGAGAATGCGCTTGGTCATCGCCATGGCGGTCTCCGGCGAACGGAGAAGAAGCGATCCCGAACCGCTTTGCAAAATGGCGCGCCGAAACAGCCCCTTCGCCTCCGGAAGCGACAACAGCACGCCGACGCTCGCCGCTCCCGCCGATTCACCGAAAATCGTCACATTGTCCGGATCGCCGCCAAACGCCGCAATGTTCTCCTTCACCCAGCGCAGCGCCGCCACTTGGTCCAAAATTCCGAGATTCCCGGCTTGAGCGTACTCTTCGCCGAACAAATCACCGAGATGCAAAAAGCCAAACACGTTCATTCGGTAGTTGATCGTCACGACAACGACATCGCCGTGTTTCGCGAACGCCGTCCCATCATACCACGGCGAAGAACCCGAGCCGAACAAAAAGGCGCCGCCATGAATCCAAACCAACACCGGGCGCTTCTTCCCATCCGCCGCCGGCGACCAAATGTTCAGGTACAGCCCGTCTTCGCTCGGCGGCTCGCTCATCCGCCCGAGCAATCCGCTGAAAATCGGATCTGACGGCTGCATCACGACAGGACCGAAAGCAGTCGCCTCCCGCACCCCATCCCACGCATCGGGCGGCTCTGGCGGCAAAAACCGACGCTCCCCGACCGGCGCTTTCGCGTACGGAATCCCTTTCCAAACGAAAACGCTTCCATTCATCACACCGCGCAGCCGCCCATACCGCGTCTCGACAATCGTTTGTTCCATCCCTATCCCCCCTAAATATTCTGATCATTCAAAAATATTATAAACGAACGGACCACTTGCGTCCATCGACCTATGCGGGACAATGTCAGCTCGTTGGAATAGGAAAAGGAACAGCACCTAAAAGGCCGGGGATTTAGTGAAAAATCGCGGAAAATGGACTTTTTTCTCAAATAGAGAAGTCTTGCAAAATCAACGCTTCTCTTTCGACCGAAAACAATGGGTTCGGCGAAATCAGTCGTTTTTCACCAGCCTTCTAAAGATTTCTTACTTTCCAGGCAAAATTGGACGATGGTGTGCCCTATCCTACAATGCCATTTATGGATAAATCTCTACCTTTTTTGATGTTCATCATTCCAACATGTGCTTGATGAAACTTTAAGTTGAGGAACCATGCTCATCTGCAGCAAAGTTTATTTTTCAACCTCTTTTAAAAACAAACAGATGCAATAAATGAAAATCATAATTTTACTGTAGATGAGCAAATTCACTGACATAAATTGACAACTAAACAAAAAAGGAGACATGAACCCGATTCCTTGGTTAGAATAGATGTACCACCAACTATCCACAAGGAGGTTCATGTCTCATGAATAGATTA
>NZ_JAEIGB010000027.1:0-36729 GCF_022341265.1 Geobacillus sp. YHL | reverse complement strand
AGACAGCGCGAGGCCGCTGCGTCTGGTGCGGCGACCGAAGGCGACCTCGAGGCGGCGAAGAGAAAGGCGGCAGAGGAAGCGCGGGCGAGGGCGGCGGAACTGCGGAGACAGCGCGAGGCGGCGGAAAGCGGTGCGGAGGATGATCTTGAGTTGGCGAAGAAAAAGGCAGCTGTGGCCGCGAAGGCGAGAGCTGCTGCATTAGCCAAACAAAAAGCCGCTGAAGCGTCGGGTGACGATGACGAGCTAGCCAAGCAAAAAGCGGCCGCCGCGGCGAAAGCGAAAGCTGCGGCCGCGGCAAAAGCGCGGGCGGCGGCCTTGGCGAAGCAACAAGGCGACGCTGGCGATGAGGGGGCGAAACAAAAAGCGGCAGCGGCCGCCCGGACAAAGGCCGAAGAAACTGACGGAGGAACCGGACGGTCTGCCGCTCCGTCGCCGAACGATCCGCTGCTTGAGAAATATGTCCGCATCATTCATGAGCATCTCGGTTCGGACGTGCTCGAGGATGCATACATCAATCGGCTGGCGAAAGATGTGCCGACGCTTGTCGTGAAAAAAGAGGCGTACTACAAAGTCGCCGAGTTGTTGAAAGGCCATGAACAGCTTCGGTTTGATTATTTATCCGAGCTGCACGGCACCGATTTTCAAACGCATATGGAAGTGTACGTCCATTTGTATTCCTATCCAAACCGGCAGCCGGTGGCGCTGAAAGTCAAAATCGAGCGCGACAACCCGGAAGTCGATTCGCTCGTTCCGCTTTGGCCGGGGGCGAACTGGTCGGAGTGCGAAGCGTACGATTTGCTTGGCATCCGTTTCCGCGGCCACCCGAACTTAATCCGCATCTTCCTCGGCGAACAATGGGTCGGGCATCCGTTGCGCAAAGATTACGAGCCGTATGATGCGGAGGTGTAGATGATGCTGCGCACAGAAGAAATGATTTTAAACGTCGGCCCTCAACACCCGAGCACGCACGGGGTGTTCCGCCTCATTTTAAAAATTGACGGCGAGATCATTCAAGAAGCGACACCGGTCATCGGCTATTTGCATCGCGGAACGGAGAAAATTGCCGAAGGGCTGCAATATACGCAAATCATCCCGTACACCGACCGGATGGACTATTTATCAGCGATGACGAACAACTATGTGCTTTGCCATGCGGTCGAAACGATGATGGGCATTGAAGTGCCGGAGCGGGCCGAATATTTGCGCGTTCTCGCCATGGAGCTTGGGCGGATCGCCAGCCACCTTGTCTGGTGGGGGACGTACTTGCTTGACCTTGGCGCGACGAGCCCGTTTTTGTACGCGTTCCGCGAACGCGAAATGATTATTAATCTATTAAATGAGCTGTCTGGAGCGCGGTTGACGTTCAACTATATGCGCATCGGCGGGGTCAAATGGGATGCGCCGGACGGTTGGATTGACAAAGTGAAGCAGTTCGTTCCGTACATGCGGGAGAAACTTCACGGCTATCATGAGCTTGTCACCGGCAATGAAATTTTCCGCCAGCGCGTCACCGGCGTCGGGCGGTATACGAAAGAAGAGGCGATCAGCTATTCGCTGAGCGGCGTCAACTTGCGGTCGACCGGCGTCAAATGGGATTTGCGCAAAGATGAACCGTATTCGATCTATGACCACTTTGATTTTGACGTGCCGGTGCGCGAGGGCGGCGATTGCCTCGCCCGCTATGAATGCCGGATGGCGGAAATCGAACAGTCGCTCCGCATCATCGAGCAGGCGTGCGAGCAATTTCCGCCTGAGGGGCCGATCATGGGAAAAGTGCCCCGCATCATTAAAGCGCCGCCCGGCGAGACATTTGTCCGCATCGAAGCGCCGCGCGGCGAGATCGGCTGCTATATTGCGAGCGACGGCAAAAAAGAGCCGTACCGCCTCAAATTCCGGCGCCCATCGTTTTACAACTTGCAAATACTCCCGAAGCTGCTCAAAGGGGAAAACTTGGCCAATGTCATCGCCATTCTTGGGTCGATTGACATTGTGCTTGGGGAGGTCGACGGATGATGGAACAATGGCTTGAATCCACGCCTGGCTGGTCGAACATCGCCCTGTTTTTCGGGCTTGGGGCGCTGCTTTTGGCGGTTGTGCTCGCCTTTGTCACATACGGCATTTTGGCTGAACGGAAAGTGATGGGGTTTATGCAAGGGCGCATCGGCCCGAACCAAGTCGGCGGCCGCTTCGGACTGCTGCAAACCGTTGCCGATGTGTTGAAGCTGCTTTTGAAAGAGGATACGATCCCGAAAGCGGCCGACCGTCCGCTCTACGTGCTGGCGCCGATCATCGCCTTTGTGCCGTCGTTTATGGTGTTGGCGGTATTGCCGTTTACCGATGCGTTCCGGTTCGCCGATATTGGCGTCGGCCTTCTGTATTATATCGCTGTCTCCGGCTTGACGACCGTCGGCGTTGTCGCCGGCGGCTGGGCGTCAAACAACAAATACGCTCTGCTTGGCGGCATGCGGGCAGCCGCGCAAATGATTTCCTATGAGATTCCGCTCGTCATGTCAGCGCTTGGCGTCGTGCTTTTGGCTGGAAGCATGAATTTAGTCGACATCGTTGCGGCGCAAAAAGACGTCTGGTTCATTTTCGCCCAGCCGTTGGCGTTTTTGATTTTCCTCATTGCCGCGGTGGCCGAGTTGAACCGGACGCCGTTTGACTTGCCGGAGGCGGAGTCCGAGTTGGTCGCCGGCTTTCATGTCGAATATTCCGGATTCCGTTGGGCGTTCTTTATGCTCGCCGAGTATGTGTATTTGTTCGCCATGGCGGCGCTTGTGACGATTTTGTTTCTCGGCGGCTGGCATCCGGTCGCCTTTCTCGGCTGGATTCCTGGCGCGGTCTGGTTTGCGCTGAAGTTTTGTGCGGTTGTTTTCGTCCTCATTTGGTTTCGCGCCACATTTCCGCGCGTGCGCGCCGACCAGCTGATGGAGTTCGCCTGGAAAGTGCTGCTTCCGCTTTCGCTCGTCAACATTGTGCTGACGGCGGTCGTTAAAGCGTGGTTTTTCTAAAAAAGCCGGTGATTTAGTGAAAAGTCGCGAAAAACGGACTTTTCTCAAATTGGGAATTCCTGTAAAATCAACGCCTCTCTTTCAACCAAAAGCAACGGATTCGGCGAAATCGGTCGTTTTTCGCCAGTCCTCTAAAAGAAACAAAGCAACTTGTCTTGCCAGGAAGGGGGCAGCCGCCCATGAGCATGGCCTCCTCCTTCGGGCAGAGGTCGTGTCGGAACGCCACTTTTCCCATGAGAGGGGTAGACGGATGATAGGGTTGATGAAAGGATTGGCGTATACGTTAAAAGAGTTGACGCGCGAAAAAGTGACGTACGATTACCCGCACGAACCGCTCCCGCTCCCGGATCGGTTTCGGGGCATCCAGAAATTTTATCCCGAAAAATGCATCGTGTGCAACCAGTGTGTCAACATTTGCCCGACCGAATGCATCCAGCTGACCGGGAAAAAACATCCCGATCCGACGAAAAAAGGGAAAGTGATTGAGACGTACAACATCAACTTTGAAATTTGCATTTTATGTGATTTGTGCACGGAAGTATGCCCAACGGAAGCGATTGTCATGACGAACAACTTTGAGCTCGCGGAATACAGCCGCGACGCTCTGTATAAAGATTTGGCCTGGCTTGATGAAAACGATACGAACATAAGAAGGGAGAATAAGCCGTGAGCGGAACGGACATCGCCTTTTTCTTGCTCGCCCTCGCGGCGATTGCCGGGGGAGTGACGATGCTCCAGCTGACGAACGTCGTCCATATGGTCATCGCCCTCGTCATGACATTTTTGGGCATTGCCGGGCTGTACGTGCTGTTGTCCGCCGAATTTGTCGCTGTTGTGCAAGTGCTCATCTATTCCGGAGCCATTACGATCATCATGCTGTTTGCGATCATGCTGACGCGCCATCACACAGACGAAAGGGAGCGCCCAACCACCGGCGGCGTCTGGCATAAAGCGGTTGCCGCCCTCTCCGTCATCGCCTTCGGCCTTGCCGTCTACTTCGGCATCCGCCAGCTCGACTTCGGCGTTGACGGCAGCGCGCTGGCGGGCGACAACGCTAAGGCGATCGGCAAGTTGCTTTACTCGTATTATACGATTCCGTTTGAAATCGTGTCTGTCATTTTGCTTGTCGCCTTAATTGGCGCGATCGTGTTGGCGAAAAAAGACGGCAAGGGGGCGGAAGACGAATGACATTATCGGCCTATTTAGCGTTGGCGCTGATCTTGTTTTGCATCGGGCTGTACGGGGCGCTCACGAAGAGGAATACGGTCATTGTGCTCATCTGCATTGAGCTGATGTTAAATGCGGTTAACATCAATTTCGTCGCGTTTGCCAAATACGGCGCCCATCCCAGCGTTCACGGGCATGTGTTCGCGCTGTTTGCGATCGCCGTGGCGGCGGCGGAAGCAGCCGTCGGCTTAGCTGCGCTCATCGCTTTTTACCGCAGCCGGAAGACGGTTCAAGTCGATGAAGCCAATTCGTTGAAACATTAGAGAAGGGGATGGGAACGATGATGAACCTAGCTTGGGTCGTGCCGCTGTTCCCGCTTGGTTCGTTCATTCTGTTGCTGCTGTTCGGACGGAGATGGAAACAGCGAAGCGCCTATGTCGGCATCGCCGCGGCGTTCTTGTCACTGCTTTTGGCGCTCGCGGTGCTTGTGGACCGCCTTGGCGGGTCGACGTATGAGGCAAACTGGACATGGATGACGATAGGCGGCGTGACGTTGACGGTCGGGATTTCCGCCACCGCCCTAAACGCTTGGATGCTCGTCGTCGTCGCACTCGTCAGCTGGCTCGTCCATGTGTATTCGCAAGGGTACATGGCTGGCGATGAACGGTTTTCCACCTTTTACGCGTATTTGGGCCTGTTTACGTTTGCGATGCTCGGTCTTGTGCTGTCGCCGAATTTGCTGCAGGCGTACATCTTTTGGGAGCTCGTCGGGCTTGGATCGTTTTTGCTGATCGGTTTTTACTTCTATAAGGAAGAAGCAAAAGCGGCGGCGAAAAAAGCGTTCATCATGACGCGCATCGGCGACGTTGGCTTTTTTATCGGCATGATGTTGCTCTTTTGGCAAACGCACAGCTTTGATTACGATGACATTTTCCGCGCCGTCGGCGACGGCACGCTGTCGCCGGGGATGACGACGCTCGCTGTGATCTTGATTTTCATCGGCGCCATCGGCAAATCGGGGCAATTTCCGCTCCATACATGGCTTCCAGACGCGATGGAAGGCCCGACGCCGGTGTCGGCGCTCATCCACGCTGCGACGATGGTGGCGGCCGGTGTGTACCTTGTGGCGGCATTGTTTCCGCTGTATGAGGCAAGCCATGCAGCCATGATGACCGTGGCGACGATCGGCGGGGTGACGGCCATTTTCGCCGCGACGATCGGCTTGGTGCAGACGGACATCAAGCGCGTCCTCGCCTATTCGACGATCAGCCAGCTCGGTTATATGATGTTGGCGCTTGGCGCCGGCAGCTATGTCGCGGCCATCTTCCATTTGACGACGCATGCGTTCTTTAAAGCGCTCCTCTTTTTGGCCGCCGGGAGCGTCATTCATGCCGTCCGTACGCAAAACATCGAGGAAATGGGCGGGCTTTGGCGGCGGCTGCCATGGACCGCGCCGCTATTCCTCATTGGGGCGCTGTCGATCAGCGGGGTTCCGCTATTCGCCGGCTTTTTCAGCAAGGACGAAATTTTGGCCGCCGCCTGGACGAACGGGCCGCGCCTCCTCTTTTGGCTCGCGGTCGCTGCCGCGCTGTTGACGTCGTTTTATATGTTCCGGCTCTTTTTCCTCGTCTTTGCCGGCAAAGCGCGGCATCATGAGGATGCTCATGAAGCGCCGGCCTCGATGGTGGCGCCAATGCTTGTGCTCGGCGTGCTGTCGATTGCATCCGGATACATGCAAACGCCGTGGTTTGGCTCGTTCCTTGGCGAATGGTTGACGGATGGAGCGTATCGTCATGAAGCGGCGCCGGGATGGATCGCTGTTTTGGCGACGATCGTGTCGTTTGCAGGGATTTTTCTCGCTTGGCTGATGTACGGGGCGCAGAAAATGCCGCGCGATTGGCTGTCCGCGCGTGTTCCGTATGTTGATGAGCTGCTGCGCCGTCATTACTACATCGATGACATTTACCGTTTGACGGTCGTGTCGCTTGTGTCATGGATCAGCCGCCTGTTGGCGTATGTCGACCGCTTCCTTGTTGAAGGGTTCGCCCGGCTTGCCGCCGGCATTGTCGGCGCGGCCGCCTCGGCTGGGTCGCGCGGGCAAAACGGGCAGGCGCAGACGTATGGGGCGGTGACGGTGGCCGGATTGGCGATTTTGGTCGTCATTTTCGCCTTAACAGGGGGGTACTGGCTATGATGTTTTTATCGCTGCTCGTCTTTTCGCCGCTGTTAGGCATCGTGTTGCTGATGTTTGTGCGCAAAACGGATGAACGAATGATTCAATGGCTCGGAACGGCTGCCACCGTACCGCCGCTCATTTTGGCGTTGTTTGCTTTCGTTCAGTCCGGGCGCGGGTTTCGCCTCGAGCGGCTCGACGAAGCACGGGACTGGGTGCGGCTTACGGACCTGCCATTTTTGACGGACGCGGCGTATGTGATCCGCTATGAGCTCGGCATCGATGGGCTGTCGCTTGTCTTTATCGTTCTGACCGCGGTATTGGCGACGTTGGCCGCTTTGGCGTCGATGCTTGTCACAACGGAGAAAAAAGGGTATTTTCTCTGGCTGCTGGCGCTTGAGATTGGCATGCTCGGCGTATTTTCCGCCGCCAATTTCGTTTGGTTTTTCCTCTTCTTAGAAGTGACGTTGGTCGCCATGTTTTTGCTTGTCGGCAAGTGGGGCGGGTTTGAGCGCGAGCGGGCGGCGTACAGCTACTTGTTGTACAACGGGCTCGGCTCGGCTTTGCTGCTTGTCGTGATCGCGGTGCTGCTTGCCCGAACGGGAACAGCGAACTTTGCCTTGCTTCATGAAATGTTACATAATCCAGCGGCGGAAGGGCAACTGATTGCGCCGCTGACGGCGGAAGGGCGTCGCTGGCTGCTCGGCGGGCTGCTGTTGGCATTTGCTGTCAAGCTGCCGGCTGTTCCGTTCCACCGCTGGCTCATCCGCGTCCACGTCGAAGCGCCGCCGCCGGTGGTGATGCTTCATGCCGGGGTGTTGTTGAAAATCGCAGCGTATGGGATGATTCGCTTCGGGGTCGGCTTGTTTCCGGATGAGTTCCGCTCGTTTGCCGGCGTTCTCGCTCTATTTGGCGTCATCAACGTGCTGTACGGCGCGCTGTTGGCGCTTCGCCAGCGCGAATTGAAACATGTGCTCGCCTATTCGAGCGTATCGCACATGGGAGTCGTGCTCATCGGACTCGGCGCGTTGAATGAGGCCGGCATTCAAGGAGCGGTCTTGCAATCGGTGGCTCACGGACTCATCTCGGCCTTGTCGTTTTTGCTTGTCGGCGTGCTCGCTCATCGAATGGGAACAACGGACATCAACCGGCTTGGTGGACTGACGAAAGCGATGCCGCTCTTTTCCGGGTATTTGCTCACAGCGGCGCTCGCCTTGCTCGGTCTGCCGGGGCTGGCGGGATTTGTCGGTGAATTCACGTCGTTCCTCGGGCTGTTTCAAACGAAGCCGGCCCTTGCCGCCGTGGGTGCGCTTGGATTGATCTTCGCCGCTGTCTATTCGCTGAAAGCCGTCCTTGATATCACGTTCGGCCGCCCCCGCGACCGGCGGGAAGCGGTCATGGGCTGGCGTGAGCCGCAAGCATCTGCGGCAAGCCTCGGTGAACCGCAAGGGGGCGTCGTTGACTTGCAAGGAAAAGAAGCTGTGCCGGCGTTCATCCTCGTCGCGTTGATCGTGGCCGTCGGCGTCTATCCGCAGCTATTGGCCGCGCCGCTTACGGCCGTCGTCAAGACGATGATGAACGGGCTAGGGGGTTGATCACATGAACGATGTATGGCAATCCGATTGGAGCATGATGGCGCCCGAATGGATCGTCCTCGCGGCCGCCATAACGCTGTTGGTGATGGACTTGGCGCTGCCAAGTAGCCGAAGCCGCCGGCCGCTTGCTTGGGGCGCCGCGGCGGCGGCGGCGCTCGCCATGATCGCGACAGCGGCGATGATCCCGGTCGGGTCGGCATCGATTTTGCATGATACGTTCCGGCTCGATGCGTTCGCCAAAGCGTTCAAGCTCATTTTGCTGGCTGGCGGAGCGCTCGCTCTACTTTTAGTGGCCGAATGGGCGCCGAAAGAAGGCAGTCCGCACCGCGGCGAATTTGTCTATATGATGTTGTTTGCGCTGCTTGGGGCGATGATGATGGCGTCTAGCGGCGATTTTCTTACATTATTTGTAAGCCTTGAGCTGCTTTCGGTGTCGTCCTACATTTTGGCCGGTTTGCGCAAAACGGCGCCGGCATCGAACGAGGCGGCGCTCAAATACGTCATCAATGGCGGCATCGCCACCGCCATCATGCTGTTTGGCATGAGTTATGTGTTCGGCTTGACCGGAACGACGAATCTCGGCGGCATCGCGCGCCGCTTGCAGGAGACGAACGAGCCGTACATGCTTGCTTTGGCGTTTCTGCTTTTGCTGATCGGCGTTTCGTTTAAGCTGGCGACCGTTCCGTTTCATATGTGGGCGCCGGACGTGTACGAAGGAGCGCCCGTTCCCGCGACCGCGTTTTTTGCCGTCGTGTCGAAAACAGCCGGCTTTGTCCTTCTTCTCCGTTTGCTGGTGACGATCTTTGCCGCGGCGCCGGCAGAAGGGAGGGATCCGTCATCGCTCCTTTTGTCGATGCAGCCGATCATCACCGTGTTAGCCGGATTGACGATGATCATCGGCAGCGTCGTGGCGCTTCGGCAGCGGAGTTTAAAGCGGCTGCTCGCCTACTCGAGCATCGCCCACGCCGGCTACTTGCTCGCGGGGTTTGCCGCGATGTCATGGGCGATGATCGATTCGCTCTGGATGTATTTGCTCGTCTATACGTTGATGAACATCGGGGCGTTTGCCATTATTGCCCATATTGTCAATGAAACCGGATCCGATGATTTGGATGGACTGGCCGGCTTATATCGGCACCGCCCATTTCTGGCTGCGGCGCTCGGGCTGTTTTTGCTCTCGCTCGCCGGCATCCCAGGAACAGCTGGCTTTATCGCCAAGCTGCATATTTTCATCGGCCTTGTCGTCACAGAGCCGGGCCATTATGTGCTCGCCGCCGTGATGGCGATCACGACCGTCATCTCGTACGTGTATTATTTCAATTTGATCGTCCAGCTCTTTTTCCGCCCGACGTTCACTGCGCCGCTTGGCCGGCTGCCGGCCGGGCTGTCGACCGCCGTCGTTCTTTGCGCGCTTGGAACGTTGGCGATCGGCTGGGCGCCGGGGCTTGCTTACGATATGCTTGCCCAGTTTGGGCATTTTGGCGATTTTTTGCCGTAACGGTAGAATAAAGGGAGAGGGAGAATGCCTCTCCTCTTTTTTTGCGCCGCCGGCTTCGTTTGGAAAGGAGGGGATGCGCTGCGTGCTTTGCGCAGGAAAGCTCCATCGAGCCATGTTTGCTTTCCACCTAGCATGAAAGTTTCAAGGCCTGCGCATTTTCATAGAAAGAGGGGAATGCTCATCCCGCTGGCTTTGTTTCGGGACGAGGAGCACCTTGGATGTGCGGCCGGTGCTGTTTCGGGGGAGAAGAGCTTGTCATGCGACGCTTAATCTGTTTTCGAAACGCATGAAGTGCTTTGGCTGCGCGCCGCGTTCCGAAAAAGAGGAAATGCTTCGTATGCGCCGTTTCACATATGCTTGAGAAAGAGGTGAAACTTGATGATGCCGGTCATCGGCCAACAAGCGTTGATTTCGATTATCGTTCATTTGGCGTTTCTAGCGGTGACGTGGTGGACGCTGCAGGCGGTGCGGCTCGAGGTGCTGCTTCGGCCGAACCGCGTCGTCCAAGGGCGGCTGCTGTACATTTTATTGACGATTGCCATCGGCTCGACGGTGGCGAACTTTTTCCTTGACTATTGGGCTTGGTCAACCGATTTGCCGTATTTGTTCCGCGAATAGGAGGCCCGGGGCGCCGTGGTGCTTCGGCTCCCCCTCCAACTGCCCGCTTGCCCCGCCCTCTGTCCGGCCGATCCGTTCTTGCCGCCGCCTCTTTGCTCCCCGTCCCGTCCCCTTCTTCCATGGATTCTCGGCTGTTTGCCCTCCGCTTTGATGTTTATTTATGAAAGCGATTTCAAAAATCGCCGGTTGTCGATTTTTTTGACGTATGTTCCCTTGCCCGGTGGCAACAATAACAAGTAAGGAGAGGAAGGGAACGAAGATGAGAAAAAATCCAATCTGTTGGCTGATGGCGCTGGCCGCCGCGGTCTTGTTGTTGGCCGCAGGGCAATACCGGACGGAAGGCGCGCGGGGGAACGAATGGTCCGAACCGTTGGAAATGATGGCGCACACATTGGCGCAACACGGTGCCTCGCTCGGCCGCTGGGTCGTGTACACAAGAGAGTATGCCCACGATATTCAAAATGATGCGGACTTTTTCAAAAAAATGGCGGAGTTCAAACAAACATACCGCTCCTTCCGCTGGACGTTCCACCAAACTAGCCATTGGCAAAAAGTGATCGGCACGAATGAACATTCCTTTTTTCGTGAACAAATCCAGCTCGTGATGACCGTCACAAATGGAACGCCGCAAACGTATATCCTCTATGAAGCGACCGGCCCAACGTGGAGCCAAGCTGGGTGGAGAGAAGCAGCACAGCACATTCAAAAAACGACGAACGGACTATTTGTGAATCACTCTACATTTTTCGCTTGTATTGAAGGCGAGTTCAGTGGTAATATGGAAGGTGGTTTGTTCGATCAAGCTTCTCAATTGCTTCGCGATTTTCAAGCGACGCCTGTCGAGTGGCTGCGGGAAGAGTCACTCGTTTCCCTGTCTGCATATACTGGGCAGTGGAAGAACGTTCTCCCGGCCGCCAATCATCAGCCGATCAACCTGCAACTCGCCTTGAGAGAAAGATTGGGCGGCAAGACGCGCGTCGTTGCTGGAACCCCAATCATTACCATTGAATACTAATATAGAGAAATTGGACGCGGAGGGGAATACCTTGGAAAAGATCATCGTCCGTGGCGGAAACCGGTTGAGCGGCACCGTCAAAGTGGAAGGCGCAAAAAATGCCGTTTTGCCTGTCATCGCTGCCACTTTATTGGCTACGAAAGGAACAAGTACGATTCATGATGTGCCTGCTCTTTCCGATGTATATACAATCAGTGAAGTGCTCCGCTATTTAGGCGCCGATGTGCACATTGCCGACGAGACGGTTACCGTCGATGCCACCGGTCCGTTGACGGTGGAAGCGCCGTTTGAATATGTGCGAAAAATGCGCGCGTCGGTGCTTGTCATGGGGCCGCTGTTGGCGCGCAACGGCCGAGCCCGCGTGGCGCTGCCGGGCGGCTGTGCCATTGGCTCGCGCCCGATCGATCAACATTTAAAAGGATTTGAAGCGATGGGCGCGTCTGTGAAAGTCGGCAATGGCTTTATCGATGCGGAAGTGAACGGACGGCTCCGCGGCGCCAAAATTTATTTGGACTTTCCAAGCGTCGGGGCGACGGAAAACATTATGATGGCCGCCGTGCTCGCGGAGGGCACGACTGTGATCGAAAACTGTGCGAAAGAGCCGGAAATCGTCGATTTGGCGAACTTTTTGAACGCGATGGGCGCCAAAGTGCGCGGCGCCGGCACCGGAACGATTCGAATCGAGGGAGTTGACGAGCTCGTCGGCACAACGCATACGGTCATTCCGGATCGCATCGAAGCCGGCACGTTTATGGTGGCGGCGGCAATCACCGGCGGCAATGTCCTCGTGCAAGGAGCCGTTCCGGAACATTTAGGCTCGCTGATCGCCAAACTCGAAGAAATGGGCGTGACCGTCATTGAAGAGGAAAGCGGCTTGCGTGTCATCGGTCCGGAAAAGCTGAAAGCCGTCGACATTAAAACGATGCCATATCCGGGCTTTCCGACCGACATGCAGTCGCAAATGATGGCTCTCTTGTTGAAAGCGGAAGGCACGAGCATGATCACCGAGACGGTGTTTGAAAATCGCTTTATGCATGTGGAGGAATTCCGGCGCATGAACGCCGATATTAAAATTGAAGGGCGTTCCGTCATTATCAATGGCCCGTGCCAGCTGCAAGGCGCCGAAGTGGCGGCCACCGATTTGCGCGCAGCGGCGGCGTTGATTTTGGCTGGACTCGCGGCGGACGGCTACACGCGCGTGACCGAGCTTCGTCATCTCGACCGCGGGTATGTCCGCTTCCACGAAAAGTTGGCTGCGCTTGGGGCCGACATTGAACGCGTCCGCGAAGAAACAGAACAATTCGACCAAATTCAAACGATCCAATGGAACGGATAAAGAGCGAAAAACGACCGTGAACTGCCTTCGAGCAGGGAATGGTCGTTTTTTCTTGGAACACGGGCGACCGTCGAAGGACGGTAAAAAACAACCGTTCGTTCCTAACGGTCTGTTTTGAAGCTCAGAGAAAGACCGTCTGTATGAAATTTCTCCATAAGCTTGATCGCATCGCGCGAAGCAAGTCGCGACGGTGGTGAAACATGTGCTTTCGAGAACCCCCTTGTTCCATCGCCCCTATTCAGTCACCGACTTTTTTCAACGGCTTCATGTTTAGCAGGCTGGCGATTTAAGGGGAAATGCTGTTCTCCAACAGTGTTTCTCAAATGGAAAAACCTTGCAACACCATAGCGTCATTCCTTGCGATTTCTCACAAACTGAGCGAATCCGTTGTTTTTCACCAGCCTTTTAGGCGGAGTGCGAAACGCGCTCAAGGCGTTTTGGCTCGAGAGAAAACTGTCATACATACTTGTCCGAGCCCATAACTATAGTAACGAACCGAAGCCAACGCAGGCATTCATTCGCGATGTCCGCTTGTGCTTGGAAAATGCATATTGGGGGCTCGGCTATGGTGAAACGACTGAAACCGGTGATGGCGCTCGCTCTCTCGCTGTTTGTCGCCATCCTCGTCATTCCGACGGCGCTCGTTCTTCCATTTTATGACGGGAAGGTGGCCAAATTGGCCGAACAACTGCACAAGCAAGAACAAATTCAGCGGTCGCAGGCAGCCGAAGGGCCGTCCATCGACGTGGCGGTCTATCGAAGCAAAGAACAACGCGTCGAACATATTCCCCTCGAGCAATACGTCATCGGCGTCGTGGCGGCGGAAATGCCGGCCGAATTTGAACTCGAGGCATTAAAGGCGCAAGCGTTGACGGCAAGAACGTACATCGTGAAGCAATTGCTCGCCAACCAGCCGTTTCGCCTGCCAAAAGGAGCGAATGTGACCGACACGGTGGCTCATCAAGTCTATTACAGTGATGACGAACTGCGAAAGCTGTGGGGCAGCGATTATGATTGGAAAATGAAAAAAGTGACAAAAGCGGTGATGGACACGCAAGGACAAATTTTGACATACAACAATGAGCCGATCGAGGCGCTGTTTTTTTCGACAAGCAACGGCTATACGGAAAATTCGGAAGCCTATTGGCAAAGCGATTTTCCTTATTTAAAAAGCGTCGCCAGCCCATGGGACAAACAATCCCCGAAGTTTTACCAGCGAAAAACGATGCCAGTGGCGGAATTCGAGCGAAGACTGGGGGTCGAACTGCCCGCTGACGGCTCCGTCGGCGTCATTGTATCGCGCACTCCCGGCCGCCGCGTCGGCGAAGTGAAGATTGGCGGCAAGACGTTTACGGGCCGCGATGTGCGCGAACGGCTCGGGTTGCCGTCGAGTGATTTCACCTGGGTGCGTAGCGGGAATGACATCATCATTACGACGAAAGGCTACGGCCATGGCGTCGGCATGAGTCAATACGGCGCCAACTTTATGGCCAAAGAAGGGAAAACGTACGCCGACATCGTTAAATATTATTACCGCGGCGTCCATATTTCGTCGGCGACGGCGTTTTTAAACAAATTGACCGCGAAAAATGGATGAACCGGGGTTCTGCGCCCCGGTTTTTCTGTCAAATGTTCGGGGCAAACGGCAGGGAGACGCCCCTCATTTTTTGTATAAAATCTAGCCGAATGTCAAAAAATAAGTGAAAAAATTATTTTCTATGTGTATATCTTTTCCTCTTTCTGTTCAAAATGGTTGCTGAGGTGATGAACATGAGAGAGGAACAAAAACAATCGTCGCTGAAGCGTCTGTTCCGCAAACGCTGGGTATTTCCGGCCATCTATTTATCGTCTGCCGCATTAATCGTCGCTGGTGCGCTTTGGTTCCAATTGGGCAAAGAGGAGAATACGGGCAGAGACAACGTGGCGAAAAACGGCACCGCCCAGCAAGAAAATCCGGCTGTTCCGGTCAATGAAACGGTCGAAACGATTGCGATGCCGGTGCTTGATCCAAATGCGGTGCAAGTGAAAACGCCATTCTACGATGACAAAGCATCGGAAGCAGAACAGGAAGCAGCCCTCGTCTTTTATGATCATACGTACCACCCGAACCAAGGCATCGATCTTGTGCGCCAAGACGGCAAAACGTTTGATGTCACCGCTTCCTTAAGCGGCACGGTGACGAAAGCGGAAAAAGACCCGATTTTGGGATATGTTGTCGAAATCAATCATGAACAAGGGGTCACGACCGTCTATCAATCGCTCGCTGATGTGAAAGTCGAAGCCGGCGACACGGTGAAACAAGGTGAAGTGATCGGCAAGGCAGGGCAAAGCGAATTCAACAAAGAAGCCGGCATCCACGTCCACTTTGAAATTCGCAAAGACGGCCGGGCGGTCAACCCGATCGATTATGTCGACAAACCGTTGACGGCTTTGACTGACAAAGCGGAAGACAAAACGGGAACCGATCGCGCCGCCACGAGCAAAGAAAAAGAATTGATGCCAAGTGACGAAACAGCGCCGACAGACGAAAACCCAGCGAATGAACAACCATCGGCTGACGACCATTCGACGACGCCAAGCGACAACCATCAAGACGAAAACAACGACGCTTCATCCTACAAAACGCCAGACGCCTCGATCGGCATGGCAAGAGCGTAATCGACAAGGCGTCGAGCAAGAGGAAACGAAAAACGCGACGAAAAGGCCTGTCCGTTTGCCAAGACAAGACAAGCGGGCGGGTCTTTTTTCATCGTCGTTTCACGAGACTTTTGCACCGCAGGGGCTGCGGACGGGGATTGAAAAAGCTTTTAACCTCATGCTAGAGCCGTTATAATGATAGAAAAATGGATGCTAGGCGGGTGACAAGGCGATGAAACTAGATGACATCGACCGCAAAATTCTTGAACTGTTGATTGAAGATGGCCGCATGTCGTACGTCGACATCGGCAAAAAGCTGAACCTTTCGCGCGTCGCCGTCCGCGAGCGGGTCAATCAGCTCGTCAAGCACGGTGTGATTGAAAAGTTCACCGTTGTCATCAATTCAGAGAAATTCGGCAAGCAAGTTTCAGCGTTTTTCGAGGTCGACTGTGAACCAGCGTATTTGGTCGAAGTGGCGCAAAAGCTGGCCGAAAACCCAAACGTGGCGAGCTGCTACCAAATGACCGGTCCGAGCACGCTCCATATGCACGTTCTCGTTGAAGATTTTGCCGCCCTCGAAAAATTCATCAACAATGAGCTGTATGCGTTAGAAGGCATCACGAGAGTCGAAAGCCATATTTTGCTTCGCCGCTTCAAGAGCCGGACGGGGTTGAAGTTGTAGCGGCCGCCTCTGGCAGGGCCGTGAAACCCGGTAAAAAGCGTCCCGTAAAGGGGCGTTTTTTTATTCATAATAAAAAATTGGCTCTTCACCACAACATGTACTTGACAACGGTTTCCTGACAAGGATAGGCAAAAAGTGCTGATGTTCCCTCACAAGCGTAAATAGGGGATGTTCAGAAAAAATCAAGTACAACTTTTGGTGAAGAGCCAAAAAATTCAATTTTTTTTTTAGAGAATTATGTAGAAAAATGATTCGAATTCCTATATAATCATAAAAAACGAAATAAAAATTAACTTTGTTAAATATCAATTTGGTTTTAATTAACAAATGAATATAAAATTCTCTTTTATATAAACAACGGAAAGGAGTGAGTATGATGGCAGGGATGATTGTCAGAAGATTTTTTCAGCTTATCCTCCTATTGGTCGGTATCTCGTTCCTTGTCTTTACGAGCATGTATATCGCTCCGGGGGACCCAGCAACGATCATTGCTGGCCCGACCGCATCACAGTCAGACATCGACGCCATCCGCGAAGATTTAGGGCTTAACGACCCGTTCCTTGTCCAGTATGGCCGTTACATAAGCGGGGTGCTCCATGGCGATCTTGGTTATTCGTACCAAACGAAGCAGCCGGTGTGGGAAGCGATCATGACGCGGTTTCCGAACACGCTTAAGCTAGCCATTGCCAGCATTATTGTGGCGGTAATCATTGGTGTCGTTGCCGGCATTATTTCTGCCATCCGGCAAAATTCATGGTTTGACGTCTCCAGCACCGTCTTTGCTTTGGCAGGCATTTCGATCCCGAACTTTTGGCTTGGCACCGTACTCATTTTAATTTTCGCGGTCAACTTGCAGTTGCTTCCAGTCGGCGGGCTGGATCAGCCGTTTTATACGGCAGAAGGGTTGAAGCAGCTGGTGCTGCCGGCCATTACGCTCGGGACCGGGTCAGCGGCGATGATTGCGAGAATGAGCCGTTCGTCGATGCTCGAGGTCATCCGAGCCGACTTTATTCGGACAGCACGGGCCAAAGGCTTAAGAGAGCGGACGGTCATTTGGGTGCATGCCTTGCGCAACGCCATGATTCCAGTCATTACTGTTATTGGTCTAAACTTTGGCTTTTTGCTCGGCGGCACGATCATCACCGAACAGGTTTTTGCCATTAACGGCGTCGGCCGCCTGATGGTGCAAGCCATTGCCGCCCGGGACTTCCCGATGGTGCAAGGCTCCGTTCTGCTTGTCGCTACGTTGTTTGTTTTAGTCAACTTGATTGTTGACATCATCTATACATTGATTGATCCGCGCATTAGTTACGATTAAACGAAGGATAGAGAGGGGGAAACCGATGGAAACGGGTGCAGCGGTTCAAACCGGCCGGGCATCTGCCGGGCTTCAGCGCAAGAAAGAAAAAATGTATGTCACCACGATCAGGCGGCTGCTGAAAAATAAACTGGCAGTCGTCGGGCTGATCATCATCGTCATTCAAGTGCTGATGGCCATTTTTGCCCCGTGGCTGGCCACCCATGATCCGGTCAAGCAAAACTTGGCGGCTGCCGAGCTGCCTGTCTTCTCCGACGGCCATTGGCTCGGGACCGATAACTACGGACGGGATATTTGGAGCCGCATCGTCTATGGCGCCCGCATTTCGCTCGTTGTCGGCATTGTGTCCGTCAGCTTGGGACTGATCGGCGGGGTGGCGCTCGGATTGCTGGCAGGCTATTACAAAAGGCTTGACGGGCTGATTATGCGGATTGTCGACTTGCTTTTTGCGTTTCCGGGCATTTTGCTTGCGATGCTGATCATCGCGATTTTAGGGACGGGCCTCATCAATGTGGCGATCGCCATCAGCATTTGGTCGATCCCGACGTGCGCCCGCATCGTCCGCGGCAGCGTCTTGTCGGTGAAAAATCGCGAGTATATTTTGGCGATGAAAGCGCTTGGAGCCAGCAACACCCGCATCATCATCAAGCATATTTTGCCGAACTGCCTGGCGCCGATCATTGTGTTTGCGACGATGCGCATGGCGACTGCCATTTTGTCGACCGCCTCGCTCAGCTACTTAGGATTGGGCGCTCAGCCGCCGACGCCGGAGTGGGGGGCGATGATCGCCGCCGGACAAGCGTTTATGTGGACGTCGCCGCATATGACGATCGTCCCGGGCATCGCGATTATGCTCGTCGTTTTCGCTTTTAACGTCGTTGGCGACGGATTGCGCGATGCGCTGGATCCGAACATGGATATCAATTAATCAAACATAAATAAATAAACCGTTTTGGAGGGAAGGAACAGTGAAAAAGAAGTATTGGTCTTACGTCTTGCTTGTTCTCATGCTTGCCATTTCTGGAGCACTGGCTGGATGCGGAGGCAAATCCGCTTCTAACAACGCCTCGTCCAGTTCGCAAGGGAAAGGAACCGTCGCCCAGGAATTGACGTATGCGACGACATCTGACGTCGTTGGCCTTTCGCCGATTCTAACGAACGATTCCGTCTCGTCTGCCGTTATCGAGCAAGTGTATGAAACGTTGTTCGTCCGTGATCCGGAGACGATGGAAATCAAGCCGCATTTGGCGGAATCGTATGAAACTCCGGATGATAAGACGTGGGTCATCAAATTGAAAAAAGGAATTAAATTCCATGACGGCACCGACTTTAATGCGGAAGCGGTCAAGTATACGTTTGATAAACTAAGAGACCCGAAGACAGCGGCGCCAAGGGCATCGCTTCTTGAACCGGTCGAATCGGTGGAAGTGAAAGATGATTACACGGTAGTGATCAAAACGAAATACCCGTATGGTCCGATGTTGGCGGCCTTGTCGCATACGAACGCTTCCATTGTCAGTCCGACGGCTGATCAAAAACAAGATTTAATGAAACAGCCGGTCGGCACTGGCCCGTTTAAATTTGTTGAATGGGTGCCGGGCGACCATGTGACATTAGAGAAAAACGATGACTATTGGCAAGGGGCGCCGAAGTTGGAAAAAGTGACGTTCAAAGTTGTTCCGGAAGTGACGACGGCGATTTCGATGCTGCAAACGGGCGATGTGCAATTTATCGACAATATCCCGGCTGAACAGTTGTCCCGCGTCGAATCGATGAAAAATGTTCAGCTGATCAAAAAGGAAGGCACACCAGTCTACTATTTAGGCTTTAATATGAAAAAGAAACCGATGAACGAGCTTGCCTTCCGTCAAGCGGTTTCCTATGCGATCAACAAAGATGAGTATATCCAGCAGCTGAAAGGGCTTGGGGTGAAATCAAACAGCGTCATCGGTCCGAAAGTGTTCGGCTATGATGAAGCGTCGGAAAACGTCGCTTACAGCTACGATCCGGAAAAAGCAAAACAATTAATCGAGAAACACGGATATAAAGGCACAAAAATTACAATTCTCGTCGCCAACACAGCAAGCTATATGAAAATGGCTGAGATCGTCCAAGCGCAATTGAAAGAAGTCGGCATTAACGCTGAAATTGAATCGATGGAATGGGGCACCTTCCTTGACGCGACAAAGCAAGGAAAATACGATATCACATTCCTTGGGTGGACCAATAGTACGGCAGATGGCAGCGAGCTGTTCTATCCAAACTTCCATTCAAAAAACGCAGGTGTATCGAACCGTACATTCTACAGCAACCCAACCTTTGACAAACTTGTCGAAGAATCACGTACGACGATCGATCCAGAAGTGCGGAAACAAAAGTTGAAAAAAGCGAATGAATTCTTGTTGAAAGATGCTGCCGTTGTTGTCATGAACCATGGCGTCGTGACGGCGGCTGTTGATCAATCGGTGAAAGGATTGGAGATCGATCCGACAGGACAATGGTCGCTCTATCACGTTCATAGAGAGTAGGGGATAGCATGGCTGAAACATTGTTGCGTGTCGAGAACCTTGTCACGACCTTCAGCACGGCGGAGGGAAAAATCTCCGCCGTGCGGGGGGTTTCTTTTTCCGTCCGCAAAGGAGAAACACTCTGCATTGTCGGCGAATCAGGGTGCGGGAAAAGCATCACCTCGCTGTCGATTATGGGGTTGCTTCCCAACAACGGGAAGATTGAGAGCGGATCGATTGAGTTTGCAGGACGCGACTTGGTGAAATTGCCGAAAGAAGAGTTGCGCCGCATTCGCGGCAATGAAATCTCGATGATTTTCCAAGAACCAATGACAGCGCTCAACCCTGTGTTTACAGTTGGTTATCAACTTCGTGAGCCATTGATGCTTCATAAAAGACTGTCAAAACGGGAAGCGCACGAACAAAGCATTGAGCTGCTCAAGCAAGTCGGCATCCCATTTCCGGAAAAGCGGATGAAACAATACCCGCATGAGTTGAGCGGCGGGATGAGGCAACGTGTCATGATCGCCATGGCGCTTGCCTGTCATCCGAGCTTGCTCATTGCGGATGAACCGACAACTGCTTTGGATGTGACCATTCAGGCACAAATTTTGGATTTGATCAATGAGTTGAAACAAAAATTGAATATGGCCGTCATTTTGATCACTCATGACATGGGCGTGGTCGCGGAAATGGCGGATCGAGTGATGGTCATGTATGCTGGTGAGAAAGTGGAAGAAGGCGATGTCGAAAGTATTTTCGCCAACCCGCGCCATCCGTACACAAAAGGGTTGTTGAAATCCGTGCCAAGCGTGGATGATGAGGAGTATTCGCTCGAACCGATTCCGGGGACGTTACCCAGTTTAAATGAACAAATTGACGGTTGCCGCTTCCACCCGCGCTGTCCGTTTGCGACCGACCGATGCCGCACGGCGCCGCCGCTGGAGAGAAAAATCAGCAACAACCATTCTGTCCGTTGCTGGCTAGAGGAGGGTGCTCACAGCCATGAGCCAGTCCAAGCAGCCACTTCTTAAGTTGGAAAACGTTAAAAAATATTACCCGATCAGAGGGGGAGTGTTGCGACGCATCCAAGGCTACGTCAAAGCAGTGGAGAACGTTTCCCTTGATGTATTTGCCGGGGAAAGCATTGGCATCGTCGGCGAGTCAGGGTGTGGAAAATCGACCCTTGGCCGGACGATTCTTGGCCTTGAAGAGGCGACGGGGGGCGCCATCTTCTTTCGGGGGGAAGAGATCAGCCGTTTGCCGGAACGGCAACGCAAAAAGTGGAAAAAAGAGATGCAGATGGTGTTTCAAGATCCGTATGCGTCTCTCAACCCTCGCCAACGCATCGGACATGCCTTGGAGGAAGCGTTTATCATCCATACGAACATGACAAAGGCCGAACGCGAAGAGCGGGTATTGCATTTGCTTCAAGAAGTCGGGCTCCGTCCCGAGCATTACGACCGATACCCGCATGAATTCAGCGGCGGACAGCGGCAGCGGATCGGCATCGCCCGGGCGATCGCCTTGAACCCGTCGCTCGTCATTTGCGACGAGGCTGTTTCCGCTTTGGACGTATCGGTTCAAGCACAAATCATTAAACTGTTAAAAGACATTCAAGAAAAACATGAGCTGACGTATTTGTTCATCTCCCACGATTTAGGGGTCGTTCGTCATTTTTGCGACCGGGTGCTTGTCATGTATTTGGGCCATGCCGTCGAACTTGCGCCGTCGCGAGAGCTGTACGCCAATCCGCTGCACCCGTATACGAAAGCATTATTGTCTGCCATTCCACGGCCGAAACCGGGCGCAAAGCGGGAACGCATTCGTCTTGAAGGGGATTTGCCGAACCCGGCCAATCCGCCCAAAGGCTGCCCATTCCATACGCGCTGTCCGGTGGCTACCGAACGATGCAAACAAGAGCGACCGGAGTGGAAAGAAGCGGCTCCAGGTCATTTTGTCGCTTGCCATGAAGTGAAGTAAGGAGGAACTGCCATGGACTACTTATACCATCCATACCCATCGCAGCGAGTGACGGTGTTCGCCAAAAACGGCGTTGTGGCGACATCGCAGCCGCTCGCGGCGCAAGCGGGGCTTGATGTGTTGAAAAAAGGCGGCAATGCCATTGATGCGGCGATCGCCGCGGCCGCCTGTTTAACGGTCGTTGAGCCGACATCGAACGGCATCGGCGGCGATGCGTTCGCTCTCGTCTGGACGAATGGGAAACTGTACGGGCTGAATGCGAGCGGCTATGCGCCGAAATCGATCTCGATTGGAGCGCTCAAAGAGCGCGGCTATACAGAGATGCCGAAATACGGCTTTGCTCCGGTGACCGTTCCGGGGGCGCCGGCGGCGTGGGCGGCGCTGGCGAAGCGCTTTGGCCGCCTGCCGCTTGCCGAAACGCTCGCTCCGGCGATCGCCTATGCAGAGAACGGCTACCCAGTATCGCCGGTGCTGGGCAAATACTGGGCGAACGCTTATCGGGTGTACAAAGAATCGCTGAACGGGCCGGAGTTCGCCTCGTGGTTTGCGACGTTTGCGCCGGGCGGCCGCGCGCCGAAGATCGGCGAAGTGTGGGCGTCTCCGGACCATGCGGCGACGCTGCGCTCCATTGCCGAAACGGAAGCGGAAAGCTTTTACCGCGGCGAGCTGGCGGAAAAAATCGCGGCCTTCTCGAAGCAATACGGCGGCTTTTTGGCGGCGGACGACCTCGCCGAGTACGAACCGGAATGGGTCGAGCCGATCTCCGTCTCCTACCGCGGCTATGAAGTGTGGGAAATTCCGCCGAACGGGCAGGGGCTTGTCGCGTTGATGGCGCTCAACATCATGAGCGGGTTTGACGTGCCAAGCGTCCCGGATGTCGAGACGCACCACCGGCAAATCGAGGCGATGAAGCTGGCCTTTGCCGATGGGAAAGCGTACATCGCCGACTGCCGCTATATGAGCTGCAGCCCAGACGAGCTGTTGTCGGAGTCGTTTGCCGCGATGCGCCGGGCGCAAATCGGCGAGGAGGCGCTGACGCCGGAGCCGGGGACGCCGCCAAAAGGCGGAACGGTCTATTTGGCCGCCGCCGACGGCGAAGGGAATATGGTGTCCTATATTCAAAGCAACTACATGGGCTTTGGCTCCGGCCTCGTCGTCCCAGGCACCGGCATCGCCCTGCACAACCGCGGCCATAACTTTGTCTTCGATGAACGCCATCCGAACGGGCTGGCGCCGCGGAAAAAGCCGTATCATACGATCATCCCTGGCTTTTTGACCAAAGGGGGTGCGCCGGTCGGTCCGTTCGGCGTCATGGGGGGATTTATGCAGCCGCAAGGGCATCTGCAAGTGATCATGAACACCATCGATTTTGACTTGAACCCGCAAGCGGCGCTCGATGCGCCACGTTGGCAGTGGGTGGAAGGAAAAACGGTGTTGGTGGAGCCCCACTTCCCGCGCCATATCGCCGAAGCGCTCGCCCGCAAAGGGCATGACATTCGCTTTGCCTTAGACGGAGGTCCGTTCGGCCGCGGACAAATCATTTGGCGCGATCCTGACACCGGCGTGCTTGCCGCCGGGACGGAGCCGCGCACGGACGGGGCGGTCGTCGCTTGGTGAAACTAGCGATAAAGGAAGGACACCAATGAACCAATGGCATTTGTTTCTCGCCTTTTTCCGCGTCGGCATGCTTGGATATGGGGGCGGCCCGTCTTCGATCCCGCTTGTGCGCGCTGAAGTGGTGGCGAAATACCGCTGGATGGCGGATGAAGAATTCGCTGAAATTCTGGCCATCGCCAATGCTTTGCCCGGCCCGATCGCCACGAAGCTTGCCGGTTATATCGGCTACCGTGTCGGCGGCGCGCTCGGCTTAGTGAACGCCGTGTTGGCGACGACCGCCCCGACGGTCGTGTTGATGATCGTGCTGTTGGCCGCCTTATCCTCGTTTAAAGACACACCATGGGTCGCTGGGATGACCAAAGCGGTCGTGCCGGTCGTGGCCGTCATGCTCGCCGAGATGACGTGGCAGTTCGCCAAACAGGCGCGCGCCGCCCTCGGCTGGCGGCCGGCCGCCCTGCTCCTTCTTGCCTGCTTTTTGGCCTTGCAGTGGCTCGGCCTTCATCCGGCGCTTGTGGTCGCAGTGTTGCTTGCGGCCGCGTTTGTCGGCCGAAGCAAGCCGAAGGCGGTGGATAGAGACAAAGGCGGAGAAAGGAGGGCGTCGTCATGATCTACTGGCAGCTGTTTCTCGCCTTTTTTTGGCCCGGCATTCTCGGCTACGGCGGCGGCCCGGCTTCCATCCCACTCATCGAGCACGAGGTCGTTGACCGCTACGGCTGGATGACGGTCAACGAATTCAGCGAGGTGCTGGCGCTTGGCAACTCTCTTCCCGGCCCCATTGCGACGAAAATGGCAGGTTATATCGGATACGAACAAGCCGGCGTCCTTGGCGCTGCCATCGGAGTGTTTGCCAGCGTCGCTCCGTCGCTCGTTTTGCTGTTGGCGCTGCTTGGGCTCTTGTACAAATGGAAAGACGCGCCGCAAGTGAAGCGGCTCACCGCCTACATCCGCCCAGCGATCGCCGTGATGCTCGGGATTATGGCGATCGATCTTTTCCGCGAATCGTACGAAGGGGCCGGGCTCGGCCAAACGGCGTTTCTCACCGCCGCGAGCGCTTTTTTGCTGCTGGGCAAATGGCGCATCCACCCAGCGTACGTCATCGTCTTGGCGCTTGTGTATGGGGCTTTCTTTTTGTCGTAATGCAGGGAAAATCTTTTCGGCGCTGCAACGGGATGCTTCATCCATGGGTGAGCATCCCTCTTTTTGTGGCAGCGCGGGCAAAAAAGAACATCGATGCAGAAATTCCTGTTGGAAAAGGCCGCAAAAAGCGCTCGGGACAGGAGCGTTTTCCTAATTTAGACGCCGGATGGCGAGCGCGGCAACAGCCGCGAAGGCAAACCGGCAGCGCCTTCACTCGACCGTAAATGTCGCCTTCGCCCGCGCGTTCGGCCAGTTTGGATCAGCGAGCCACCACTCAAGCGTATACGTCCCCGGCTCTAGACCGCGGAACGTTTCCTGAAACGACAGCTCTTCCCCCTGTTTTAACGGCCGTTCCTCATAAATTTGCGCAAACATCTTCCCTTCGCTGAACTGCTTCACCTTTTGTCCATCGCGGTATAAAACGTAGTCATACTTTTTCGAGCTCGTAAACGTCACCGTTTGCACGCGTTCGGTTTGGTTTTTGACCGTAAACGTAAACACGTAAGCATCGTTTTGCCTTTCGTACGTGAGCGACGGCTCCAGCGTCCCGGCGATGATGCCTTTTCCGCCCGCGGGCGCTGGTTTGCCGGCCGGAGCGGGGCCAAGCAAATCGTCTTTCGCCTGCGGTTGATCACTGCTGTTTGTGTACATGAACAACGCACTCGCCGCTGCTGCTCCCACGAGCGCCGCAATGATGCCGATCGTCTTTCCGTTTCCCATTCTCGCTCCTCCTTTGACTTTTCTATTATAGTCGTTTCCCATTTTCTCTCCGTTACAAACCGCAAAAAAATTGTGAAAAAACCGTTGTCCGCCTTGATATTTCTGGTATATATGCCCGATTTGTCTAATAAAATGTTACAAATTGAACAGCAATGAGAGTGGTTGAGGTGGGGATCGTTCACAACCGGCAAGCGACGCGATGAAGACGCTTCTAAGACATCCAACGAAAGCGGCGCTCATCAGTGGCAAGACGAGTCTCATTTCACACTTCTCACTTCTCACATCCAACCTAGGGAGGGCGAGTGGTGTGCACGATTACATCAAAGAGCGTACGATCAAGATTGGCAAGTATATCGTGGAGACGAGGAAAACCGTTCGCGTCATTGCGAAAGAATTTGGCGTATCCAAAAGCACCGTGCATAAAGACTTGACCGAGCGGCTGCCGGAAATCAACCCGGAACTGGCCCAAGAAGTCAAACAAATTCTCGATTACCATAAATCGATCCGCCATTTGCGCGGCGGGGAAGCAACGAAGAAAAAGTATAAAAAGCAGACGGTGAAAAACAACTGACTTTTTCCTTGCCATCTGCCGTTTGCAGTATCATTCCGGGAGGCAAATATGGTAGAATAAACAATTAGGAATGATTTTAGGGCAGAGGCAAGGAGGAGCAAGTCATATGTTTTCACGAGACATCGGCATTGACCTAGGCACGGCGAACGTCCTCATTTTCGTCAAAGGCAAAGGCATCGTGCTCAATGAGCCGTCCGTCGTGGCGATCGATAAACACACGAACAAAGTGCTGGCAGTGGGCGAAGAAGCACGACGAATGGTCGGACGTACTCCTGGGAATATTGTTGCCATTCGGCCGCTCAAAGACGGCGTCATCGCGGATTTTGACATTACCGAAGCGATGCTGAAGCATTTCTTAAGCAAGCTCGACCTAAAAGGCTTTTTCGCCAAACCGCGCATTTTGATTTGTTGCCCGACGAACACAACATCCGTGGAACGGAAAGCGATCAAAGAGGCAGCGGAAAAAAGCGGCGGCAAAAAAGTGTACTTGGAGGAAGAGCCGAAAGTCGCAGCCATTGGCGCCGGAATGGACATTTTTCAGCCGTGCGGAAACATGGTCGTTGATATTGGCGGTGGCACGACTGACGTCGCGGTTCTCTCGATGGGAGACATCGTCACCGCCTCTTCCATTAAAATGGCCGGGGACAAGTTTGATATGGAGATTTTAAACTACATCAAGCGCGAATATAAGCTGCTCATTGGGGAGCGAACGGCCGAGGAAATCAAGATTAAGGTCGCAACGGTATTCCCAGGCGCACGGTCCGAAGAAATCGACGTCCGCGGCCGCGATCTCGTCACCGGACTGCCGCGCACGATCACCGTTCGATCGGAGGAGATCGAACGGGCGCTTCGCGAGCCGGTGTCGTTGATTGTACAAGCCGCCAAAAGCGTGCTCGAGCGCACGCCGCCAGAATTGTCGGCGGACATCATCGACCGCGGCGTCATTTTAACGGGCGGCGGCGCATTGCTTCATGGCATCGATTTGCTGCTTGCCGAAGAGCTGAAGCTTCCGGTGTTTGTCGCGGAGAATCCGATGGACTGCGTCGCTCTTGGCACCGGGCTGATGCTTGAGAACATCGACCGCGCGCCGAAATCGCAATTGATTTAACATCTTTCCGAAAGAAGTCTCCCACTTCTAAACGAAGTGAAAGTCGAAAGTGAATTTTAGTAAAACCGTGGGACACACGGGGATCGCTCGGTCAACTTCCCATCATGAGATGGGATTACCCGAGAAGCCCCCACCTCTAAGCGAAGCGTAGGTGGTGGGAGTATGTCACAAAGCCGTCATGCCCTTTGGCCAAGAGATGGTTCATCTGGATCAACCTTATAGAGTCAACCTTTTGCGTCATTCAGGCGCAGACCGCTTTGGAAGGACGTTTTTCTCATGGCGTGAAAAATGGATACAACCGCCGCCGGGACAAGCGAGGCGGGCAAAAAAGGAATGGCGGGGGATGCCGCGGCTGCCTTTGCCCGCTTATAATGAAAGTATGGAATGGAAAGGAGCGGAGCGGCAGGGCAACGCGCCGCCCGCTTGACCATAGGGAACACCCCATCTGCCGCTGCCCAAAGAGCGGCCGCGGCTTTTTCTGATCGATCGGACAAGCGAGGTGCTGGTCATGTTGAGAGGGTTGTACACCGCCGCGAGCGGCATGTTGGCGCAAGAGCGGCGCGTGGATTGGTTGACGAACAATTTGGCGAACGCCGAAACGCCGGGATACAAAGCCGATGCGGCCGCGATGAGAGCGTTTCCGGAACTGTTGATGAGCCGCCTCGAGGATCAACCGATCCCGACCGCCTCAAGGCGCGCCATCCCGACGCAAACCGTCATTGGGCCGCTCGTTACGGGCGTCTATATGCAAGAACTCATCCCGAACTTCCGCCAAGGGGATGTGAAAGAAACCGGCTTGGCGACCGATATCGCCCTTGTGGACGGACAAGTCCCCATCGACCGGACGAGCGGCCAGCGAGGCGCACTGTTTTTTGCCGTCGCCAACGGTCAAGGGGAGGTCCGCTACACAAGAAACGGTCATTTCACCTTGAGCCCGGACGGCTACTTGACGACGCAAGAGGGCTGGTATGTACTTGATGCCAACGGTGAGCGCATTCCGCTCTCAAGCGAGCGGTTTGCCGTCCGCGACGACGGAACGATCATCGATGAGAATGGGACGGCCGCCCGTCTTGGCGTCGTGTTCGCCGCCAATCCGCAAATGTTGGTCAAGGAAGGAAACGGCTTATTCCGCAGCACGACAGGGCCATTGCCGCAGGCGCCGGGCAATGTGACGTATACGGTGAAACAGCGCTTTCTTGAGCGGTCGAACGTCGATGTCGAGCGGACGATGACGGATTTGCTCGCTGCCTACCGCACGTTTGAAGCGAACCAAAAAATCGTCCAAGCGTACGACCGCAGCTTGGACAAGGCCGTCAACGAAGTCGGCCGCCTGAAATGATGACAAAAGGGGGACAAGCCCGTGCTTCGTTCGATGCTCACTGCCGCCAACACGATGAATGCATTGCAGCAGCGGCTTGATACATTAAGCCATAACATCGCCAACAGCAACACCGTCGGCTTTAAACGGCGCGAAGCGAGCTTTGCCGAGCTCTTGACCCAACAAGTCGACCGCCTGCCGAACGACGAAGCGCCCCGGCAAACGCCGGCGGGCGTGCGCTATGGCAATGGGGCGCGCCTCGCTTCGACGATGCTCATCACCAAGCAAGGCGCGCTGGTGGAAACCGACCGCCGCTTGGATTTTGCCTTGACGGCCGAAAACCAATGGTTCCGCGTCCGTCTGGCCGATCAAAATGGCGCGGAAACGATCGGCTACACCCGCGCTGGCAACTTTTCGCTTGCACCGGTGAATGGCCAGCTTGCTTTGACGACAAGCGACGGCCTGTTTGTCCTTGATGAAAGAAACGCACCGATTATGCTTCCCGCCGATGCGCATGACGTGCAGATGTCCCCGACTGGGACGTTGACGGCAACCAATGCCGACGGACGCGTCGTCGCCCGCGTCAATTTGGGCGTCACTATGATTCGCCGCCCGCAGCTTCTGGAAGCCCGCGGCGGCGGCATCTATGCGCTTCCCAATGTCCCAGGCGCGGCCGAAGAACTGAACGGCAACTTGCGCGGCCAAATCAGCATCAAGCAAGGCGCGCTCGAACAAGCGAACGTCGACCTTGGCGAGGAAATGGTCGGCCTGATGGCGACAAGCCGAGCGTATCAGCTGAACGCCCGCGCCATTTCCATCTCGGAACAAATGCTCGGGCTGATTAACGGCATGCGCTCCTCATAAGGAGGATCGCGATGAATGACAAGAGGCATCAAGAACCTATGCACGCGCAGTCTTCTCGGATGGCGAGGCGGAAAGGCCGAGTAAGAAAGAGCCCGCCGGCTCCCGCCGAGCCACAAGCCCAATCCCTTCCGCCGGAAGGAGAGGCGGCCGCGCCGCGCCGGTTTGTCCGCACTCGACTCATCCCGATCTGGCTTCGGCTCATCATCGTCGCCGCGTTGATGGCCATAAGCCTCGCCGCCGGGGCGGTCGTCGGCTACAGCGCCATCGGCGACGGGGCGTGGCTTGACGTGTTCCGCCCGTCGACGTGGCAGCACATCCTCGACTTTGTCGAAAAAGGGGCATAAGAGGCTGTCGCGGCAACGCCGTTTTGATGATAACGAAAAGGAGTGTTTCCATGCTTGACATCCAGCAAATCCAGTCCATCATCCCGCACCGCTATCCGTTTTTGCTTGTTGACCGCATCGTCGAAATCGAAGAAGGCAAGCGCGCCGTCGGCATCAAAAACGTCAGCGCCAACGAAGCCTATTTCGCCGGCCACTTCCCCGAATACCCGGTCATGCCTGGCGTGTTGATCGTCGAAGCGCTCGCCCAAGTCGGCGCCGTCGTCCTCCTGCAGAGCGAGGAAAACCGGGGCCGCCTCGCCTTTTTCGCCGGCATCGACAACTGCCGCTTTAAGCGGCAAGTCAAACCAGGCGACCAAATTCGCCTGGAAGTCGAAATTCTCCGCGCCCGCGGCGCCATCGGCAAAGGCAAAGGCATCGCCACCGTCGACGGCGAGCTTGTCTGCGAAACGGAGTTGATGTTCGCTCTTGGCGACAAACGAGCTGACTGAACAAAACGCGTTCCTTCGGGGAGCGCGTTTTTTTGTCGGCTGCGCTATATAGCGTGCGAATGAAAAGTTTCTTTCTGGGAAAGATAAACAAGGACCGGCCTTACATAAGGTCACCACAACCAATAGAAAGGAGCAGATAGGATGAAGAAAAAAGCGTTGCTGATCCGGTTGTTCAGCGCCCTTGTCGCCCTCTTTTTAGCGGCTGGATGCAATATGAACCGCGACAACAACAATCCGCCGCCGCCGAACAACAATCAAAACGATGTCAACGACCAAGACGTAAACCCGGCTGATGACATCAACCAAAACGATGACGTCGACAACGACAAAGACAATGACGGCATCCCGGACAACCGCGATACCGATTTGAACGACAACCAAAACAATCAACTCCCGCCGGGAGACGACACGAACAACGGACCGGGCGACGATGAGCGCGATACGGTTCCGGACCGCGAAGACCCGATTGAAGATCCGCGGGATGCAAATGACAAAGACAATAAAGACGAATAACCGCATGGAAGCTGCCGAACAGGCAGCTTTTTTGATTGGTGGAAATTAGGAACGATTTCTGTCAGATTATAGTACACTGACGGTGCTCGGTGCTGTCAGCATGATCGTGGTGGATTTAAATCAAAACATGAAACACCAAGCCGCCATTCCGTAAATAAGAGGTGAAACCATAGGTTCGTAAAACAGGAAAGCACGATACAAAAGCGAAACGGAAGCTGATCACCGTCGACAACCCAAAATCGCCCATCGCGGAACGGTATCGGACGATCCGAACAAAGCTCACCAAGCACTTCATTGCCCAATGAAAACGCGCACCTCTTAAGGTGCGCGTCTCATTTACTTCGCCGCCGTCGCTTTCAGCTCCAGATGCTCTTTCAACTCATTCGAAATCGCCAGACGTTCGCTCTCTGGCACGATCAAGTAATAAATGCCATTGATTTTCGTCCCTTGTCCCGTAATATGCAGCTGCTTAATTTGCTTGCGGGCGTCTTTGTAATTCGCTTGAATCTCTTTCATTTCCTCAAACGTCAAGTTCGTTTTCACGTTTTTCCCGATCGCTGCGAGTACATCGCTGTAATTCGTGAGCGACGAGAAGCTGGCGCCTTTCTCAATAATCGCTTGAATGATCTGCTTTTGCCGGTCCTGGCGCCCGAAATCGCCGCGCGGGTCCTCTTTCCGCATGCGGGAGTATTTCAGCGCTTCGTCCCCGTTCAACGTAATCTCGCCTTTCGGGAAGTGCGTTCCTTCATACGTAAAAGCGAACGGGTTGTTCACCGTCACTCCGCCGACCGCATCGACGATGTCGCGGAAGCTTTCCATGTTGACCTTAATGTAGTAGTCAATGGGAATATCTAAAAAGTGTTCCACCGTCGCCATCGTCATCTCCACTCCGCCAAAGGCGTACGAGTGGTTGATTTTATCTTTCGTCCCTTTTCCGATAATCTCCGTTCTCGTATCGCGCGGCACGCTTACCATGTCAATCGACTGCTTGTTCGGATTCACCGTCATCACAATCAGCGTATCCGCGCGCCCGCGATCCCCTTTGCGTTCATCAACGCCGATCAACAAAATGGAAATCGGCGTTTTCCGTTCAAACGAAACGTCTTCTTTCCGCTTCTCCGACTTCCAGTTGACGTTCTCGTGCATTTGGTTCGCCGTCTGTTTCACATGATGATAAATGGAATAGGCGAATATTCCTGCTCCAGCGAATAACACGACGAGCAATCCCGTCACCCAGCGGAGCCATGTTTTCTTCTTTTTTCGACGTTCTGCTCTCATGGGCACTCTTCCTTTTCCATTCAGAAATTTTCGTGCATACCATTTCGATTATAGACCGTTTTCGAAAAGAAGACAACTGACAGCCGCATTGGCGGGCGTTCCAGCTTGCCCCCTAATCGGTGGAATTTGCCTTCCATTTCGACAATGTTCGACAAACCTCACCCATTGATAGCCTGTTTTTCCTATGTTACCATAATAGATGTTTAATAGGTTTTTCCTATGTTTGTTACCATAATAGATGTTTAATAGAGCGAAAAAAGGAGGAGTGGACGATGATCGACATTCACAGCCATATTTTGCCTGGCGTTGACGACGGAGCGGCGGCGATGGAGAACGCCATCGCCATGGCGCAAGCCGCAGCCAAGGAGGGGATTACAACGATCATTGCCACTCCCCATCATCGAAATGGAACGTATGACAACCCAAGACCAGCCGTCCTTTCCTTGGCGGCGGAACTAAATGACGAATTGAAACGGCGCGGCATCGCCTTGAACGTGTTTCCAGGCCAAGAAGTGCGCATCCACGGCGACTTGCTTGACGGCCTTGCCCGAGGCGAGGTGATGACGCTTGCCGATACATCATACATGTTGATCGAATTTCCGCCCGATCATGTGCCGAAGTATGCGGAGCAACTCCTCTTTGATGCCCAAGTGAAAGGGTTTATCCCGATCATCGCCCATCCGGAGCGAAACGCCGAGATCATCGAAACCCCCGAGCGGCTCTACCAGCTCGTCAAACGCGGCGCCTTGGCCCAGCTGACGGCATCAAGCATTACGGGCCATTTCGGCAAGAAAATCAAAACGTTCTCGTTTCAGCTGATCGAAGCGAACTTGGCCCATTTCATCGCCTCGGACGCCCACAACACGAAAACGCGGCCGTTTCGCCTCCGCGAGGCGTACGAGGTGATCCGGAAAGAATACGGGACAGACATGGTGTACTACTTCCAAGAGAACGCCGAGCTGCTCGTTCGCGGCCAAGCCGTGTTCCGCGACGAACCACAGCGGGTGAAAAAGAAAAAGTTCCTTGGCCTCTTTTAGAAATAGTTGGCAGTATGATATAAAATAATTTAGAAATACTTCTTTTCTTTTGCCCATTCGTTGTCGAAACATGGCTTGTTTCTTGTAGAACGATTCAGGATGATGTCGACCGGCATCCAATAGCGGCGGCTCTTTCTTTAAGACAGTTTGGCTCGCGCGGCAAGAGATTCATAGCGGCGGCTTCTTTGTCTTAAAGACAGGCCGTTTTCTTCGTTGATGCCGTTTCGTTCGGTGATGTCTCCTTACCGTTATCAACGGAGGCACTCGGCCATGCCGTGGGTGGGGACGATGACGGTCCCGGCACCTTAGACGCCCGTCGTCGAGGGTGTGGCGTGAGGGCGGGTTAGATGCCCGATTTTTCACTCGTTTTTATCTAATTCAGTGATTATGAGTCAGGCGTATCGTTTATAATAGAAAGATAGAGGATCCGTAATCTGTGAAAAGAGGCGATACGCGCATGGAACAAACTTGGGCGTTAAAGGTTGAGCGATTTGGAAAGATCAAACAGGGGGAAATCGATATTGCCCCGTTGATGTTGTTTGTCGGCGACAACAACAGTGGGAAAAGCTATCTGATGTCGCTTCTTTGGGGGGTGTTGTCCGAGGGGCGCAAGCTGTTTCCAAAAGACCCTCCGAACACGTCCACGTACAAGGAAATCGATCGCTTTCTTGAATCGTCTATCGGCGATGACTGCCTCATCCAAGACCGTGAAGCGCAACTGTTTGTCCAATGGTTTAATGATGTTCTCAGAAACAAAAAAAGCGAGTTGGTTAGAACGATTTTTCGGCGCAAAATCCCGATCGGTTCGTTAAGCATCGAGCGGTACCGCCGTTCTGAACCGCTGCGAATCATCTTTGAAAAGAAAGATTCGCTCCAAGGCGCTCGTTTTTCGACGGGGAAACACTATATTCGCATCCCGTATACGGATCGAAGCAAGGGACAAGCGACAGAGCGGTATCGCATGGCTCAATACATTACGTGGAATTTGCTGATGGATGGACTTACATCGCCGTTTTACCCACCATCCAGACAAGGCGGCATCCAAGGGCGGGCCATTGGCGAAGCGCTGTATTTGCCCGCTTCGAGAACAGGGTTCATGTTGTCTTACAAGGCGCTGGTGCAAGAGATGATGGAACGGATGATCAACGAAGAACATGAGGAACCATCCCTTGACTTCACGTTGCCTGTCTATCGATTCTTGCAAGCGTTGTTGCGTTTGGAGGAAAGCGGACAGTCGAAATATGCGGACATCGGACGATTTATTGAAACCGAGATTGCCAACGGAACCATGGACCAAGAAAAAGGACCGATTCCATCGTTCTACTATTGCCCACAAGGCAAACAAGAGCGCTTGCCGTTATACGTCACATCGTCGCTTGTAACTGAACTGTCGCCGCTCATTTTGTTTTTAAAATCAAAAGCAACGTACCGTTCACTCTTTTTTGAAGAAGCAGAAGCGCATCTGCATCCACGCGTCCAGCGCATATTAGCGACAGCGCTTGTCAAGTTGGCCAACCGAGGCATGCCGGTGTGGTTGACCACCCATAGCGATATTTTGTTCCAACAGGTGAACAATTTGATCAAACTTCACCAGCATCCAAAGAGAGAACAGTTGATGAAAACGTATGGCTATGTCGATGAGGACGCGATTGATCCGAAAAAGGTGAGGGCGTACCAGTTCCGCATGCAAGGCCAAGACACGATCATCACGCCGCTCATTCCGACCGAAAACGGCTTTCCGGCGGAAACGTTCAATGAAGTCATTTGGCAGTTGAATGAAGAGACGTATGCATTCCAGATCGGGGAAGAGGATGGAGAGGATGAATAACCTCGAATACCTTGAGCGAAGCTTTTATGAGAAAACGGGGGAAACAGGCGGAACGTTATATGTGATCGAGCAGGAAAAATCGGGAGAAGCACAAGTAACGCTCCACTGTTCCAACGAAGCCGTAGTGTTTTCGATCAAGCCTAACAACGGATTCCCTTATCTTCGAACCAAAAACACACCCGATGGCATCGTCTTTGTCAGAAGAGAGAAGCAATGTTGGGAACTGCACATTTTTGAATGTAAAAAAACAGTAAGAGTGAAGAGTTGGGAAAAGGCGAAACAGCAGTTTGAAGGAGGCATGCTTCATGCCTATATGTTACGAGGGCTTTTGGATCTTCCGCCTTTTTCAAAAATATGTGTATACACGGCCTACCAGGATGACCATTTATCGAAAAACTCGCCAGATCCAGCTTTGTTTCGGCAGCCGGTGGGCAAACCTGTGAAGAAGCCGCCGTATGCGGACTGGGATGATCCAAGCCTTGTCATTTTGGGGCATGAAGTTCCTCATCAACGCATTCCACTGAATGACTCCGGACAAGGAGAATACACGTTGTAACGTTTCCCTGCCGCGCCATGCTATAATGGCGTCAAGGAGGTGAAGCCATGAGCCAAGAGCTGAAAGAATTGCTTCGTTCCGTCTTGCAAGAAGAACTGAAACCAGTCCACGACAGGCTCGAACGGTTGGAAGGCGCAGTCGGGCACATTCGTCAAGACGTATCGCAGCTGCAGCAAGATGTATCCCAGCTTCAGAAGGAAGTCACCCAACTGCAAGAAGGTCAACGGACATTGGAAACGACGGTTTCCCAAATTCAAAAAGACATTATCCAGTTGCAAGAAGGCCAACAAATAGTAGAACACGAGATGGCCGGCATGAAGCAGATGCAAGAGCGAATCCTCGAAGAGCTGCGCATTTCCAAACACAATCAAGCCCTCATTTTGAACGATGTAACGAATATAAGGAAATCCGTCGATGTCACCGTCTCGCACTTGCAGCGCCGATCCGATGTGATGTTTGACAAACTGATCGATCATGAAAAAGAAATCTTGAATCTGAAATCAAAAATGCCAAACTAAGTCCCGAAAAGGGGCTGTTTTTTATGCCCATATGCATCGGCGCATCGGTGCAGCTACGGTTGCACCGATGCGCGGGGGCATAGGGGCCAACTATACATAGGGGGTTACGTACCATAGCCATCAAGTTAAGAATTTGATCTTTTTTCAGCGCCAAAAACATGGTATCCTTTCTAACGAAAATCATCGTTGGAAAGGATTGTTTTTTGATGGCAAAAAAGATGAAGGCATGGATAAAAACGATTCGTCAACTCTTCTCCTCTGAAGAACTGACCCGTCTGGCACGGAAAGTCGGATTCATTCAGCGGCAGCGTTCATTAACAGCGGAAGCCTTTCTGACGCTATGTGCTTGGGGAGACGGATCGCTCGCCTGTCAGTCGCTTCAGCGGTTGTGTGCCGATTTGGCGCTCTGGCATGATTGCTCTCTCTCGAATGAAGGACTGAATCAGCGGTTTACGCCTCGTGCCGTGGCGTTTTTAAAAGAGGTCTTTTTTACTCTCCTGATGCATCAACGTCCGGCACTCTCTTCCATCACCGAAACGTATCGCGCTTGTTTCACCCGTCTGCGGATCTTAGACTCTACCAGTTTTTTACTTCCGACCGACTATGGTGAGGACTATCAAGGTTCGGTTTCATCTGGCGCCAAAATCCAATTTGAGTATGAGCTGTTATCGGGCACCTGTCTTCAGCTGTGCGTCCAACAGGCCAATGATTCCGATGCCCGCTTTGCTTATCATACCCAGCACACGATTTTACCGAATGACCTTTGCATTCGGGATCTGGGGTTTTTTTCACTCGCCACGCTGGCGGAGATCGATGCTCGAGGTGCTTATTATATTACCCGGTTGCGTTCCGATATCAAAGTCTATATCAAACAGGACGGGGAGTGGCACGAATGGGATTGGGAATCGATAGGAAATCGATTGGGCGAGGGGGAAGCCGTGGAAGTGGAACACGTGTATATCGGACACCAACGCCTGTATGTTCCGCGTCTGATTTTTCGCCGTCTCACAGCGGAAGAATGGGAAAAACGGCTGGCGTACGTGCGGAAAAAGGAAAAAAAGAAAGGGAAGGCGCTGTCACGCCAAACCCTTGAACAAAAGAAATATCACATCTTACTGACCAATTTACCACAAGAATCGTTTGATGCGCAACAAGTTTATGAGCTGTGAGTCAGTCAAGACTTTGTGGAGAACGTTTTTTCGGTTCACTACGGGCGTTGTCAATCACTAGTTAGCGAACCATTTTCAGGAATTAATATCGTAAGCGCTTTCGGACTCTCATCCCTCATCTTG
>NZ_JAEIGB010000026.1:0-37200 GCF_022341265.1 Geobacillus sp. YHL | reverse complement strand
ACAGAAAATAGCGGCATATTGTTTTTGAAGTTTGGCTGGATCTGTAGTAAAATGAAAGTGCTCTTGCATGGGGGATCTCTCCTTTCGAATGTTGGGTGACACTTTCATTCTACTGGAGATCCGCCAGCAAGGGCTATTTTTATGCTTGATCAAGTTTATCTAGCACCACGGGTATTTTAATCTTTACAAAATTAGCATCCGAATAATCGGGTGCTTTTTTATTTGGAGGGAAGAAGATGAAAGACCTTAACAAAATGATTGGAACGATAATGAAGGAAACTGGATTTAATTATGAGTTTATTGTGAATGGGTTAACGTTAAAGGAATTTGAAGATTTGTATCTCGAATGTTCAAAAGAAGAGTTAGTTAGTGAAAAACAGAAAACAGATAAGTTAGTTACAAAATTGAAAAATCAACTTGGTTGTAGTCATCACTTTGCTGTTGAAATTGTGCGTAATGAAGAAACAAGAAAAATGGTGATTGATGGGTTATTGGATTTGGTTAATGAATTGAAGGCGTTAGAGGTGAAAAGTTAAATGGGAATCTATATTGATAATGTAGAGTATAGCTACAATCAAGATTCTATAGAAGACAAGTCTTTAGATCATGTTATTATTCATTTTACGTACAATGGTGATCAATTAGAATGTAAGGGACAGGTTAGGTTAAGTCCTAAAGAGTATGAGGCAAGTGGCAACGGTAAAGATAATGAGTATTTAGTGAAGTGTATACTAGCAAGGGAATTACATTATCTGGTGAATGGATAATTGAAGGATTTGGAGGGATAAGATGAAAAATTTTCGTGTTGAACGAATTGAGTTTTTTAGCGATGAAATAAAGAAGGAAAAGGGATTAGAAGGTGATTTTGGGATTGTAGCGACATTTGAACAGGGTGGGAAAAAGAAATATTTTGCGATGCAGCTTGGTGAAAAGGATTTTGAGAAGAGTATTAGTGAATTGATGGAGATTGCAAGGGAAGAATGTGAATGGGTGAGTATGAATGAAATTGCATGATGAGATTACTTATATTAATGATGGTGAAATTGTGGAAATCCCTAGAAATGCATCGATTTTTATTGTGAAGGATAATTTTGATGAGGAATGTTTGAAAAGGATGATGAACGAAGGGGTAATAATGAATTCAGATGCAGAAGTGCAATGGATTAGTGAGGATGAGTTAGGAGGTTAATTTTTTTGGCGGTTATATAAGTATATGGTTATATGTTTATGTAGGATGAGATAGTGGGAAATTGAGTGCAAACCTGCGGACAAATGTAGACATGTTAAAGGGGGTGAAAAATATGCTCACAGAAAAACAAATGCAAGCTATCCGTTTGTACTTTGAGGGCAAAATGACTGTTCAACAAATTTGCGATACTGTCGGTTACAAACATAGATCATCTATTTATGAATTGTTGCAGAAGCCAGAGGCTCAAGAATACATACAAAAACTTTCTGAAGAGGGAGTACGTGAAGCCCTTCAAATCATGCAAATTAACTCAAAGAAATTAGCTAAAGAGTTATTGCGCATTGCTGAAGGTGACGTAAAGAATCGCCATCTAGTATATGCACAATTGCAAGCATTGAATAGCTTGCTCGAAAAGGCTGGACTATCCGCAAAGAATACAGTTGTTATTGAGAATAAGAAATCGAATGATGATCAAGATTACAATGAATTGATGGACATGTTGAAGAAAGAAGAAGGCAGCAAAGAGGAATGAGTTAAAAATTTTTAATCAATTTGTATCATTTGACTACACCCTCTTGATACATTTTTGAGATATTGATATAATGGGCTTAACAATGTATCAAATACATGTATCAAAAATAGGGGGTGTAGTCGCATGAAATATGGATATGCAAGGGTATCATCATCGGGTCAAAATTTAGAAGCGCAATTGAAACAGTTAGAAGAGTTTGGATGTGAAAAGATATTTAAGGAAAAAGTAAGTGGACGTAAAAAGGATAATCGTGAACAATTCAATAAACTTTTAGAAACAGTTAAAGAAGGCGATGTGATTGTAGTAACTAAACTAGATCGCTTTGCCAGAAGTACAAAAGATGCTTTGAATACAATAGAATATCTTAATTCAAAAGGTGTCGGACTTGTTGTTTTAAATATGGGTGGTGAAAAGGTAGATACTACTACAGCAATAGGAAAGTTAATGGTAACAATTCTTGCTGGTATCGCAGAATTTGAAGCAGATATGATACGTGAAAGACAGCTTGAAGGTATTGCATTAGCAAAGCAAAGAGGTGTCTATAAAGGCAGACCAAAGAAGTATACAGAGCATAATAAAGGTCTACAATATGCACTTGAATTATTCCGTAATCGTGAAAAAAATGGGATGACAGTTAATGAGATAGCCGAGATCACGAAAATAAGTCGAGCAACGATATATCGTGAAGCAAAACGATTAAATATTGATTAACAAAGACGGTCAACAATTGACGGTCTTTTTTCTTTTGCTTTTTTACGGTAGGGGGTATCCTTCTTATTTTGGTTGGCAATCCCCGACAGCAGGTATCACAAATTTTTTTACCAAATTTTCAACCCCTTTAAAAAAAGGAGGTGACAAAATGGACAAACAACAAAAAGAACTCATGCTTCATTACCTGAAACGTCACTTCACAGATGAACAAATTGAAGATTTACTACTGAAATACAAAGGTAAATACACCGGTAAAAACGGTTTACGTAAAAAATTAGCCCAACTTGATAAAGAGTATTTCGGTAAAGCATACTTCCCGAAATACTTTTCCCGTGAATCACCTGCTTTTCACACTGAAATTGAAGAACATTTACAAAAAATGCTCGATGGAGAAATAAAAAATCTTTGCGTGGTTGCTCCACGTGCTCATGCAAAGTCTACGCTCGGAAGCTTTAAAATCCCATTATACTGCTTATTGTTTCGTTTAAAGCCATTCATTCTTCTTATCAGTGCTAACGAAGCAATGGCAAAAGAGTTTTTGAAATCTATTCGCATTGAACTCGAAACAAATGAAGCCATCCTTGAAGATTTTGGCGATTTAAAAGGCGATACATGGAATACGGAATGTCTCATTTTAACCAATGATACATGTATCATGGCTAAGGGTGCTGATTCCAGCTTACGTGGTATCAAGTATAAAAATTTACGTCCGACATTAATTATTTCAGATGACATTCAGAAGGATAGCAATATTTCATCTGAATCAAAACTTGACCAGCTCAAAAAATGGTACTGGGAATCCCTTGTGAACACAGGCGATACATACACATCATTCCTGTTCATCGGTACTCGGATGACTGAGGATGATCTACTTGCCGATATTATGAACAATCCTACATATACAACGTTATTTTACCAAGCCGTCATTTCATGGTCAGAACGTGAAGACTTATGGAATGAATGGGAAGACATTGTCACAGATTTATCCAATCCATTCCGATTGTCGGCTGCTGAAACATTCTTCGAGAAACACAAAGATGAAATGTTAAAGGGCACAGCGGTTCTTTGGGAAGCAAAAAATGATTATTACGACTTAATGCTTAAACGTATTGAAATTGGTGACGATGCCTTTTCTAAAGAGCTTCAAAACGAACCAAAATCATCAAAGGATAGAGTATTTCAAGAACTTATTTATTTCACACCTGCTGAACTTGATACATCTAAACTTGAAGAAATTGTAATGACAATTGATCCATCATTGGCTAAATCAAACCGATCAGACTTTTCTGCAATTACAATTCTCGGAAAAGATGCTGACGGTTATTTTTATGTTCTCGATGGCGATTGTAGACGATTAAAACCTGATGTACTCATTGATACAGTCATTGAAAAACTTAAACTGTTTCCTACTATTACTCGAATCGGTATTGAAACGGTTAACTTCCAAGCACTCCTAAAGCAACAGCTTGAACGAAAGCTCGTTCAAAATGGCTATTACATCGATATTGTGGAAATCAACTCGCGAAGCAATAAACATTCGCGCATCATGTCTTTGCAGCCGATGATTGCTAATGGTTACATCAAATTCAATCCAAACAATAAAGCATACAATCAGCAAATTCTTGATTACTCATCGACAGCCAAACATGATGATGCTCCAGATTCACTAGAGATGGCTGTCACATTGATTCAGAAAATGAGACGTATTCAGTCATTAGATAGAAGATTACTTGGATTATAAAAGGTAGGTGAAATACTTGATTACATCCGAACAAATTAGAGATGCGATTAAGAAGCATCGTACAGAATTGCCTCGATATCAGAAACTGTACAATTATTACGTTGGTCGGAATGACATTTTAAATCGTCAACTTCCTGATCCACTCAAGCCGAATAACAAAATTGCAACATCGTATTGTAGCCTAATAATTGATACTGTGGTCGGCTATTTTGCGAGCAAACCAGTTAGTTATTTATCTCGTTCAAATAATGAAAAGTATCTTGCTGATTTGCAAAAAATCTTTCTTTTGAACGATGAAGAGGATACGAACGCAGAAATCGTGAAAGATTTTAGCATCTTCGGTAAATGTTATGAACTTACATATATTGATACACAAGGGAATATTCGCTTCCAACAATATTCACCTTTGGAAATGTATGTTGAAAAGGATTCACAAGACAATATCCTTTTCGGCATTCGATATTGGAAGGAAAAACAAGGTGATTCAGATGTAATGAAAGTAGAAGCATATGACGCTGAAGGCTTTCATTACTTCACATCCTTTGACAACGGAGAAACATTCGTTCTTGACAATTCAATCCCACATTTTTTCGGTGAAGTGCCTGTAATCATTTATAAAAACAACGATGAAGAAATTGGGGATTTTGAAAAACAAATCCCTTTGATTGACGCTATTGATAAGATTCTTTCAGATAGCGCAAATGAGTTGGAGTCATTTGCAAATGCTTACCTTCTCATTAAAGGGTATCAAGGTACAAAGCCGGAAGATATCGAAAAAATGCGCCAAAACGGTGTGCTTTTGTTAGATAATCAAGGAGATGCTTCTTGGCTTATTAAAAATATAAATAATCAATTCCAACAAAATTTCTTTGAAACGATTGATAATTTGATACATATTCAAACAGCGACACCGAAATTGACAACAGAGGAGTTCAGTTCGAATCTCTCAGGCATTGCGATAGGTTTTAAGCTGTTTGGACTTGAATCAAAATGCGGTGTAAAAGAACGCAAAATGGAAAAAGCATTGCGGAAACGTATTCGACTCATCACAAATATTTTAAATCTTAAAGGTGCAAACTACGACTGGACGGACGTACAGTTCCAATTCAGTCGAAATATTCCACAGAATGAAGCCGAAATAACTAACGAAATTGTACAACTTTCACACTTAGTTCCTTTAGAAGAATTGCTTAGCTGGCATCCGCGTATTCAGAATCCGGCACAAGTTGTTCAAAAACTGAAACAAGAACAAGATACAATGAATCTTGACCAAATAGGTGACAGCAATGGATGAAAAAGAATTTTTAAAGATGGTCGATGAATTCTTCGACCTTTCAGAAAAACAGCATCGTGAAGTTTTAAAACTGTATCGAAAGCATCGTGACAATATTAAGCAATTAATCGCTGAATTGTTCATGCGATATGGGAATGATGGGAAAGTGAACGTTTCCGACATTCCGAAAATTGAAAGACAAATACAAGAAGAAATCAGAAATATTGCCGTTTCTGAAGTCGCAATAGTGACATCTATCCTTGCGACTATATGTGCGCTTGCGTATTATCGTACAGCGTATGAGATTGAAAAAAGTATTGGTGTTGTCATTTCTTTTTCGTTGCTGCGAAAAGAAGTGATTGACGAGATTGTTAATTTCAATTGGTCAGGAATAAAGTTTTCCGAGCGCATATGGGATAACACAAATGCGCTTGTAAAAGCATTGAGGACTGAATTGTATCTCGGCATTCAGCAAGGCGAGAGCATTGACAAAATTGCAAAGAGGATTGATAAGCAATTTAATTCTAAAGCATTCCAATCAAAACGTTTAATTCTTACTGAGTTATCACGGGTGGTTTCATCAGCACAAGAAAAAATCTATAGAGATAGCGGTATTGTTCAAAAAGTGCAATGGGTTGCAACTCTCGAAGGAAATACGTGTGAGCAATGCGCTCGACTCGATGGAAAACAATTTGATATTGATGACCAAACAAAACCTTCTCCACCGAGACATCCGAATTGTCGTTGTTGTTTAATACCTATTATTGAGGGATATGAGCCAACAAAACGTAAAGACAACGAAACGAAGCAAGTCATCGAATATCAAAGTTATGATGAATGGGCTAAAAGTAAGGGAATTCAGTCACCTTAATGGTGGCTTTTTATATTGTCTTTTTCTCGATTGCAGACGTTAAAGAACAATCGAAAAATAAAATCAAAAAACATGCACTTTCAGGGCTATATAAGCGTTGAAAGGGCAAAGGGAGGTTATTTTTTATGGAAATCACATTAGAACAAGTTAAGGAATTTTTTGAGCAGAACAAAGACAATGAGGAAGTTAAGGCATATCTTCAGGGCTTACGTTCAGTAAGTGTTGAAGAGGTGCAAAAAATGCTTGTTGAAAATGAGGAGTTGAAGAAATTCTTCGATTCCGAAAAGGATAAGCATTTTTCGAAAGGGTTAGAAACGTGGAAACGCAATAATCTTCAAAAACTAATTGATGAAGAGATCAAAAAACGTTTCCCTGAAGCTGATCCTAAAGATGTGAAGTTGAAAGAATTGGAAGCAAAAATCAAACAGATGGAACAAGAAAAGTTGCGTGAAGCATTGAAAAATAAAGCACTTACGATTGCAACAGAGAAAAAGCTTCCAGTTCAACTTATTGATTTTCTAATTGGTCAAGATGAAGAATCTACTCTTCAAAACCTTGCTACATTTGAGGAAGTGTGGACACAAAATCTTCAGGCACTTGTTGATGAAAAATTAAAGACAAGCGGTGTGAATCCGAAAGATTCAAATGTAAAAACTCAAACGTTTACCCGTGAACAAATTGAAAAGATGACATCAGATGAAATCTTGAAAAATTGGGATTTAATTAAAGATCAATTGAAAAATATCTAGTTAATTCAAGGACTTGCAAACGCAAGTTCTTTTTTATTTTCCATTAAAAAATTTTAAATAGAAAGGATAAGGTGATGTTAAATGTCAGTACAATCTTTTATTCCATCTATTTGGGAAGCTCGTTTATTAGCTAATTTCCATAAAACTTCTGTTGCGGAGGTAATTGCAACAAAACCGACTGAAATCAAAGGAAACAAAGTTATTTTCAACCGTGTTGGCGCAGTAACCGTAAAAGACTACACTGGAACAATTACATGGGATGAAGTCAACACTACACCAGTTGAATTAAATCTCGATCAAAAGAAATATTTTGCCTTCACTGTTGATGATGTAGACAAAGCACAAGCCGCAGGTGATCTTGTTGACGCTCACACAGCAGAAGCAGCCGCAACGCTTCAAGAAACAATCGATAAATATGTTCTTTCTCTCTATACTGATGTTCAAGCAGGAAACACAATTGGTGATGACACAAATCCTATTACACTCGATAAAGCGAATGTATATGACTACATCGTTGACTTAGGTACTAAACTTTCGAAAAATAAAGTACCTTTGGCAAATCGTTTTGTTGTTGTCAATGCGGAAATTTTGGGGCTACTATCAAAAGATCCTCGATTCACTGCGAATCCGACTGTATTAGAAAACGGCGTTGTTGAAGGTCAAAAAATTAATAGCATGCAAGTTGTCGTATCTGAAGAAATTGCAAATGTAAGTGGTAAGTATAAAATTTTAGCACTTCATCAATCAGCAATCGGATATGGAAAACAAATTGATAATGTTGAGGCAATGCGTTTGCAAGACAGCTTTGCGGATGGAATTCGTGGATTGGCTGTTTACTGTGCTGGTGTACTTCGTCCTGAAGCATTAGCGGTGCTTACAGCTACTATTGCTTAATACATACTCCTTTGACGGGCAGGTTTTTTCCTGCTCGTTTTTTATTTGAAATGAGGTGATGTAAGTGTTTTTCCGTAATAAGAAAACTGGTTTGATTTGGGAAGTTGTTGACGAAGATCACATTAAACGACTTCAAAATGATGACGATTATGAAGAAGTTAAAGAAGAAAAAGAGCAATCAAAGCAAACTCCTAAAAAATCCCCTACAAAGAAGGGGTGATTAGATGTCTTCATTGGAAAATGTAAAAACATTGTTGGGCATTTCTAATAATACTCAAGATAATTTGCTCAATTTATACCTAACTCGCGCAACATCGTTCGTGAAAAATTATTGCAATATCGATGAAATTCCTTCTGAACTCGATGAAGTGATTGAAGATATTGCCGTTTATCGTTACCGAATGAACGGTGTAGAGAATGTAAAAAGTGAATCGAAAGGGTCGCTTTCTGAAACGTATCGTGATTCGTTACCCGATGATATCATCGCTCAATTGAATCGATATCGAAGGGTGAAAGTCGTATGAGACTAACGAAAACAGTGTATCTTCTAGGCGAAGGAGAAGAAGTATTAGTCGGATTTAATGATTTCAACGAACCGATTTATGAAACGATTCCAACGAGAATCCCTATTCAATGCGAAATTGAACCATATTCATCTAAACTTGCTGAAAACAGATACGGCATCATTGTTGATGTACAATATAGACTTTTCACAAAGCCGGATGAACGCTTAAAACTCGGTGAAAAGATTGAGTATGATAAAAATTACACAATCACAGGTATAATGGATTTTGACCGTCACTATGAGGTGCTAATAAAAAAGGATGATGCACAATGAGTAGTCGTTTTCAAGAAGAGGTTCAGAAAATGAAACAAAGACGTGAACAAACAATTAAGCAAATCGCTGTTTTTGTGGAAGCTGAAGCGAAATTACGTGCGCCAGTCGATACTGGGAGACTTCGAAATAGTATCACACATCAAACCGAAAATAGCGAAACGCAATCTAAAGCATACATCGGTACAAATGTTGAATACGCTCCCTATGTGGAATTTGGCGTGGCAAGCAAGAATATTCGTCCACAACCATATTTGCGCCCAGCAATTGATGAGAATCAAGATCGAATCAAAGAAATTATTGAGAAGGGGATGAATGTCAAATGACTATTTCTCAAATCATTCATTCCCTTCTTGTGTCTGATGAACAATTAGTTTCGCTTGTTGGCTACACACCGAAAAACAAACGGATTGTTGCAATGATTCCGAACGATCGCAATGATTATCCATACATTGTATTCGAAACTTTTCCATATGAAGCCGGAGAAGTCGATACATATAGATGCGATATTCGCATCGTCTCTAAAAATGTAGTTGAAATGGAGAAAATTGCAAAAAGATTGACTGATTTACTCCATTTTCGTGCGAAAGATAAGTCGTTCGCTGTCAACGATGTTGCAATATATCATGCAAAACATGTTGGCGGTGGCGTTTTGTATGTTGATGATTTAAACGTATATGAACAATTACTTATTTTTCATATAAAAATAAAGGAGATGATTTAATATGGCAACTGTACAAGAAAATACGATTTTACTTGGTTCAGGTGATCTTTATCTAGGTCAAGTTGATCCGAACGCTACAGAGCAAGAAATTCAAACTGCACTTGTTAATGTTGGTGCGATTTCAGGTGGTGCTACTCTTACATATAAACCTACGTTTCATGATATAGAAAGTGCAAACAGAGGAACAATCATGAGTTTTCTAACTAAGGAAGAAGTAACTTTCAAGTCGGGCTTGCTCACATGGAATCTTGAAAATTTATCGAAATTAAGTGCCGCAAGTTATTCCGAAGATACAACGGCCGGTACAAGACGAATTGGTATCGGTGGTCTGAAAAATGTACCTATTAACTACCTTCGATTTGTGCATACGAAACCTGATGGCAAAACATTGACAGTAAACATTTTCCGTGCGCAATCTCAATCGGGATTTGAAATTACTTTTGATCCAGAAAAAGAAACAGTTATTGACGCTGAATTTAAAGCACTTGCTTGTATTGGTAAAACAGATGGCAACCTAGTTGAAATCATTGAGGAAATCTAATCGAAAGGAAGGGACTCCCTTCCTTTTTTATTTTTATGTCAGACAAAAAATTAGGAGGCTGAAAATACATGAAAATTGTTGATTTAGATTTATTAGTAAATGAACCTATCACATTCAAAATTGGTGGTGAAGAATTTACAGTTCCGTCGTCTCCATCCACTCAGCTTGTTTTACAAATGTTTGCAATCGAGAACAAAGTGAAAAAAGCTAAAAATCCAGAAGAACAAATTCATCTTCTTGCAGAAATGGTAGCTACTCTTCTTTCGCAAGGTGAACGGAAAGTTACAACCGAAGAAGTATTGCAAAAATTTTCTCCTGTTCAAATGCGAAAAGTAGTTGAAGTGTATCAAAATACAGTGACGGAGATTAACAATAACCCAAACTCATGATGCCCTCCCTTCCGGTCGATGAAGGGAAGGCGAGGGAGAGCGAAGGAATTGAATTTATGGAAAATATTGCTTATCTAAATATGAAAACTCACATGTCGCATACGGAGATTCTTAATCTTCCGTATGCGATTTTTTTGTCTTATTTGAAGCATTATCAAATGTTCGATCTTATGAGCACGCCAGAGGGTCGAGAGTACCTCGAAAAAGTGGAGCGATTGAAACAAACAACACCAGACTTTAACAAACTTCGTAAGGTATCCGGCTATAAGAAGGCAGGTGATAACTAGTGGCAACAGTTGATTTAGGTACATATAAAGCTGAAATAGTGCTTGATGATTCAAAATTCACGTCAAAAATGAGCTCTGCGGAAAGAGATATACGAAATTTTGAGTCAGGAGCAGGAAGATGGGGAAGCCGATTGGGCGCACTTGCAACTGGTGCAATTGCAGGACTTGGTGCGTCTATTGCAGCAGTTGGAACGATGGCAGTCAAAACGGGCGTTGACTTCAATGCAATGAAGGAACAATCCGAAATAGCATGGACAACATTGTTAGGTAGTTCAGAGAAAGCGAAACAAACAATCAATGACCTTGTGCAACTCGGTGCAAAAACACCGTTTGAATTTGAAGGATTGGACAAGTCAGCAAAACTTTTAAACATGGCTGGATTTGAGGGAGAAAAGTTAAAGGAAACATTAATTGCTGTTGGTGATGCGGTATCAGCAGTCGGTGGAGGACAGGAAGAACTAGAAGGCGTTTCAATGGCACTTTTTCAAATGTCAGCTAAAGGGAAAGCGTCAGCAGAGGAAATGAATCAGTTAGCAGAAAGAGGAATTCCAGCGTGGGAAATTCTTTCGGAAACAATGGGTAAGCCGATTCCAGAACTAATGAAAATGTCTGAACAAGGAAAACTCATGGCTAACCAAGTCATTCCTGCACTTGTCAAAGGAATGGGTGAACGTTTTGGCGGTGCAATGGAAAAGCAAAGTCAAACGTTCAACGGTTTGATGAGTACATTGAAAGACAACCTCAAATCCTTCACAGCAATGATAACAAGCGATTTATTTGAAAAAATAAAATCCTTCCTTCCACCTATCATCGATTTCGTAAACCGCATTTCAGACGCATTTAAGAACGCTGGCTGGAAAGGTGTTATTCAAGAAATCCTCCCTCCACAAGTCGCCTCATCTATCGCACAAAACATTGGAATCCTAAAGCAAATTATTTCCGATTTTGTGACGTTTGTGAAAAACATTTGGAAGCAATACGGAGATGAAATTTCCGCAACAGCAAAAGTAGCGTGGGAAGCAGCATCTCAAACAATTAAAGGACTGCTTGAGATCATACGTGGTGTGATAAAAACAGTACTTTCCCTTATTTCTGGTGACTGGAAAGGTGCATGGGAAGGAATAAAAAATATCGCAAAAGGTGTTTGGGATACAATAGGTGGATTCATTAAAAACGCCACAAACGGAATTCAAAATATCATCAAAGCATCGCTTGAGATTGTGAAGAATATATTCTCAACAATTTGGAACGGTATTAAATCGCTTGTTTCTTCAATATGGAACGATATTAAATCAGTCATTTCTAGTGCAATAAACAACATTAAATCAACCATTCAAAACGGTTGGAACAATGTGAAAAACTTCATTTCAAACACATTAAATGCGATAAAAAATACAGTAAGTAGTATTTGGAATGTAATTAAGTCATCAATTTCTTCTACAATAAACAGTATTTCAAAAACAGTTTCATCTGTGTTTAACTCAGTAAAAACTAACGTTTCAAATATATTCAATAGTATCAAATCAACGGTCTCATCCGTTTGGAATGGAATCAAATCGGCTATTTCCACGGCGGTAAACACAGCAAAATCAGCGGTAAGCAACGCATTTTCCTCTATGAAAAGCGCTGTTTCTTTCATCATGAGCGGTATCAAATCGACAATAACAAGCATGTGGAATAGCGCTGTGAGTTTCTTAAAAGGGATTAATTTGTTTTCTATCGGAAAAGACATCATACAAGGTCTTATTAACGGAATCAGTTCAATGGTTGGATCAATTAAGAAAAGGGTCGAAGAAATTGCAAGTAGTATTCCAGCATGGGCAAAGAAAATTCTCGGCATTCATTCTCCTTCAAGAGTAATGATGGAAGTTGGACAATGGACGACAGTCGGTTTTGCCAAAGGTATCGAATCGAAGAAACAAGATGTTGAAAAATCGGCGAAAAAGACAGCAGAAGCAGCGAAAAAAGCTTTCGAAGAACAGTTTAAATCGGCTCAGTACAACTTTAAAATCGGAAAAATTGATGAAAGTCAGTATATCTCCAAATTGCGAACGATTCTAAAAGAGTACGCCAAGACATCTGATCAGATTCGTAAGGTCAATTTAGAAATTAAGAAAATTCAAGATGAACAGGCAAAGAAAACAGCGGAAATAGTCAAGAAAACCTTTGAACAAGGGAAACAAGCAATCGAGTATCAAAAGCAAATCCGTAATGTTTCCCTTGAGCAAGAATTACAGTGGTGGAACAATCTCGCTAAGAAGTTTAAGGAAGGCACAAAAGAGCGTATAGAAGCTGAAAAAGAATATGCTCGTGTGAAAGACGAAATCACAAAGCGCAATTTCGAAAACGAGAAAAAGTGGTTCGAGGAAAAGAAATATTATGGACAACTGTCTCTCATGCAAGAGCTTGAATCGTTGAATACTGTTGCCAAACGGTACAAACAAGGAACAGAGGAACGAATTTATTGGGAGAAAGAAATTTATCGCGTCAAAAAAGAAATCAACGACCGATTGCTTGAAGCAAACAACGAATACGCCCAACAAGTGAAAGAAATCAACGATCGTTTGCAACAAGACGAGCTGAAAGCAAAAGAGGAATACGAGCAGAAGGTAAAGGAAATAAATGATCGTCTGATCGAAGAGGAACAAAAGCTGACGGAAGAATACGAGAAAGCTGTTGAAGATCGTACGAAATCTCTGTATAGCTTTGCGGGGCTGTTCGATGAATTCAAACGCAAAAATGATGTAACCGGACAAGGATTGCTTCAAAACCTTTCTGATCAGGTCAATGCGTTCAAGGATTGGCAAACAAATATTGCTTCTCTTGCGGCGAGAGGCATTGATGGAGGACTTCTCCAAGAACTCCAAGATATGGGGCCGAAAGCCGTTGACGAGATCTCTGCGTTGAACTCTCTTTCTGACGAAGAGTTGCAACAATACGTTCAATTGTGGCGTGAGAAAAATGCCTTAGCAAGAACGCAAGCGGTCAACGAACTCGAGGGAATGCGCCAAGATACTCAAGCGAAAATTCAGCAACTGCGCTATACTGCGAGCATCGAACTTGAGCAAGTGAAAACGGAATACAAGAAAAAGATCGCTGAACTTCGCGTTCAAGCTAATGCCGAATTAGAAAAACATAAAAACGAATGGATTACTAAGATAAAAGAAATCAGTGGAGGTACAAAGACAGAACTTAATCTCATGACAGCCAGCATGGCTGACATCGGCAAAAATTCGATGCAAGGTCTCATCGATGGGCTGAATTCGATGATTGGGCCACTCAAACAAAAAGCACAGGAGATTGCTAATATTGTTCAAAGTACGGTGAAAAGTACCCTTAAAATAAAATCTCCTTCTAGGGTGATGATGGAGCTTGGTGGATTTGTTACAGAAGGTTTCGCTTTAGGAATGAGCAATAATCGGGCATTAATTAGTGAAGCATCTCTTGGGCTTGTAAGTGAGATTTTTAGAATAGGTAACAATATTAGAGTTCCATCTATTCCAAATGTGGCTCTCAGTGCTTTAAATAGCAGAAATTTAAACGTTAATACATCCAAGAACGGAAATCAATCGCAAATCATATATCAGACATTCCAAATCGATAATTTAACATTCCCGAATGTCAGAAATGCTGAAGAAATTCAAGATGCAATAAGAAATTTACCGAAAATGGCTATGGTACGATTGCGTGAAGTGTGACCTCTCATCATTCGAGAGGTCTTTTTTAATTTTTGGAGGTGTTCAAATGACAGAAGTTTGGAAATTAGATAATGAGTATTATTGCCTGTATACAGAAAATCGGGACATCATGAGACGAATTAAACGTTACTACAAAGATTTTGAAATCATGGCTGAATATTTCCGATTCGATAAACTCATCGGCATTCAATACAAAGTACCAATAAAACGCAAACGATCTGCATTTCGTTTAGCAAAGGTTGCACAGTTTTAGAATTTTTGTTGCATGTTTTAAGGAAAATTAGCCGATTTGTAAGTGAGGAATAGGATTATATAGGGATTGTATTTATATGTCTAAAAACTCATTATAAATCGGCTAATTTTTTACTAAAGCGTACAAAATACACACATTTTAATTCCCCTCTTCTGTAACTCCCCCTTTATATCGTTTGTTTCCATCAAGTATTATTTCTATATTTTCATTTTTCAAAAAAATCATTTCCCTTTTGTTACAATTGTTGTATTATTTTATTGTAAAATGTTACTTTTGTAGGGGGGAATTTGAATGATTAATAGGATTAAACCAATCATTTACGCTTTTGTGTTGGCATTAGGTTTTAGTTTTTTATCTCCATTAGTTGACAAGGCAGAGGCAAAAGTAATCTGGGGAAAAATTGAACTAAAACAGGGGATGATTGGCAAAGTTACGATACTGAAAGATACCGATCTATACCGTCTTACTAATAATAAACTTTACGTAGTACGTAAAGCTAAAAAAGGACAAGAGTTCGGAGTATACTCTTATAAAAAGGATTTCGGTGGCTTGTATGGTTTAGGTGGAGGAATTTATGTCAAAAAATCATCCTCCGTAAAATATGAAACACCTTCTAAACAAAAATTGCAGCAATTAGTTTCTGATCAACAAAGCCAATTACTTGATGGCATTAGAATGGGAATGAACGTTAGCCAAGTTAAAGCTATTGCAGGTAAAACAGGTACGTTGATTACCGAAGCTAGTGATAATGGTATAACAGTATTAGAATATAAAGGTTGGAAATTTAACTTCACTGCAGACATAGTTTATTACTTCCAAAATAATAGATTAATAGCAGTATGGTATGATTTTGTTGAACCTAAAAAAGAATACTTAACTACAGGTCAAATGGAAGCTCTATTTTACACATTATTAGATAAAATTGAACCTAAAATAGGGCAAGCTGGATATATTGCTGATTATAATTATTATGATGATGGTTACTATGGATATAGTACAATTTGGAAAAAAGCAAATATGAATATAATATTATATGTTAATGACGAAAATGGATATACAACAGCTAGACTTGGTTTTCAACCTATAGAATAATTTTTAAATGTAATGCGTTTTGCAACACGCTCATTATTAAAAAGCACAACAGCAACAACAAATGTACCAGACAATTAACTGTAAAAAGGTCGATTGGAGTTCTTTAGGAAAATAAAAGCCCTTCTCATTCGAGAGGGGCTTTCTCCGTTATTTCCATAAACCTTTTTTTGCTTTTCTTGCTGCTTGTTCTGCGGCCAAAAATCTTTTCTGATATTTCACGTTTGGTTGGATCGTCATAACGTTAGCATATCCTTCTTTAACTAATGTTTCGTTGTATAACTCTTTTCCGATCCATACATAAGCTAATAATCTTCCGTACTTGTCTTTGATTTGTACATCAAACTCTAATGTGACTGTTTTGTTTGTTAGACGTTTTTTCGTATAGTTAGATGCTTCTTTTCCATACTTCTCGACAGGTTTATTCGGATGAACTGTTTCTGGAGTATTTACCCCAATCATTCGAACTGTAGCCACAGCCTTATTGCTGAATTGTACCTCTACTGTATCCCCATCAATTACACGAATAACTCTTACCGTGTGTTTTGAATTGATCTTAATTGTAGGTAATGCAACTTTCTTTGTAGCAGATGGTTTAGTGGACGGAGTCGATGGTGTCTTAGGAGATGATTGACTATTACTAAATGTAAATCCCTCTAACTTAACTTTGCTTGCGTTCAATCCACGGGTACACGTAGAGTTGCTGTTGTACTTTTTTATAAGTGCGATCAGTTCTTGCATATTTTTAGCTTTGCGTGCTATTGATGTAGGTTTGTGCAGAAAATAAGTACAATCAGCTTTTCTGAAGTGTCCACCTAGTTCATCCAGTGCTCCGGGGTGAGCAAAAGTTGGGGTTACTAATCCAAACAGCATTACTAATGATAATGCTATTGTTAGAAATTTCCTCATAGTCCGTTTTCCTCCCTTTTCTCCTTGTATTTGAAATAGCGATTATATTTTACTATTATTGATAGATATTTTCCATAAGCGAGTAGGTGTTTTAATTTTCTTTTATTCCTCCTCCTCTTCAACCTCAATCAACTCCGCAAGATTATTTATTCGGCATTCTTATCCTCATCTTTTTCTCTTTCGTATAACTCATCAACGGTACAATTTAAAATTTCAGCTAACTTAAACAGTTTTGGCACAGTGGGATAATTTCTGTTTGTACACCAATTGGACAACTGTTTCTGCGTAACCCCTAATTTTTCCGCAATATATTTCCGTTTAAATCCTCTTGCGTCAATCAATTCACCAATACGACTTTTCATTGTATCCACTCCCTAGAAAAATAACAGGGTTGTTTATAGAAATTTAACTGGAATAAATAAATGGATTTGAAAATACTATATACCATACCAAACAAAATTCTCATGAAATGCAATAACTTGTACAGAAGTATTCCAATAATCCTACCAACGCTTTATTCCTCTAAAAATTCCAGCCTAGTAATTTAATTCGCAATAAAAAATCTCTATTTATCATTACTTCAAAAGTTGTCTTATTCCTTCTTTTTATGTGGGATTATCTTACAGATATATAAGGGGTGAGGTGGTGAGCTTTGATATTTGAAATTGTAACATCGGTTGTCATGGGTGGTGTATTTGTTGCTACAAAATTTTTTGAATCTGGTGGAGGAAATGATGCGAAAAAGATTCAAAAGATTTGTGACAATGTAGGTCTTTATGTGAAAGAAAACGGCGTGAAAAAATCTATTCGGATTCATCGGAAAAGCAAAATTGAAGGAGGGATCGAATACGTTTTTCAAATTCCTTTAGGGCTTAGTTTTAAGGATTTTGAAGCAAAGAAAGATGTTTTGCAGGATGGACTAAATGTGAAACGTTCTGTACTTGATATTTCTTTAGATGATTTGAGGTCTTTGAAATTCAATAAAGATATTCTGAAACAAATTCAATTCTTGTTAGAGAAAAGGAAGCGATTAAACAAGGAAATTGATCTTGAATTTGACGGGATGTTAAGGATTCGCGTATACGATGAACCACTACCAACCATGTTTCTTTTGGATGAATCGATGTTCAATAAATGCAAAGGATGGGAAGTGCCAATTGGTACAAGTAGAAGCAAGTTTGTTACCCATGATTTTGAGAAGGTTTCACATTTGATTATTGCAGGGGCTACAAACATGGGGAAATCAAACTTTATAAAGATGATGATAACTGCACTCGTTTACCGAAAGCCTAATGATGTGAAATTCACTATTATTGACCTTAAAAATGGGTTAAGTTTAGGGCGTTTCAAAGATTTAAGGCAAACAGAAAACTTTGCAATCAATCCTGAACAAGCAAAAGAAGCGTTGAAAAAAGTTCAAGAGCAAATGTCAAAAACAATGGATTATTTATTTCAAAATGGATATGAGGATGTTGCTGAAGCAGGATTTAAGGAACGGCATTTTGTGATTATTGATGAGGCAGCCGATATAGCCGATGACAAAGATTGTGTTGAAATTCTTGAAGATATAGCACGTAGGGGTAGGGCAAGTGGATTTTACCTTGTATACGCAACACAGTATCCAACAACACAAACTGTTTCTTCACAGGTGAAAAGAAATTGTATGGGAAGGCTTTGCTTCGTTGTCGATTCTGCGATTGCATCAAATGTGGTGTTAGATCAAAGTGGAGCAGAAGATTTACCACTGATACAAGGTAGAGCAATCTATAAAACGATTAAATGTAAAACGGTTCAAGTGCCTTATGCTGATAATAAGTTCATTCAAACAACTATTCAGCCACAAATAAATATTCGTTCAAGAGGTGAAAAGAATGAACAGAGCGATTCTCAAGGAGCAGAGAATAGAAAATATACTCTTATCCTTGAAGAAACTGAATTATCTTAGTACGTCACAAATAATGATACTTCATGATTTGAAATCAAAAAGGAACACGAGCAGAGTCCTTCAAGAAATGAGCGAATATCTTCACCATTTTCGAGACGGAGAGAATATTTATTATCTTTCCGCAAAAGGTCGTGAAAGGGTAAATTGCAAAAAGGTATGTAAAAAAACTCCACAGGCTCGGCACTATATTATGCGAAACTCGATATATATTGCATTCGATTCGCCAGATACGTGGAGAAATGAAATAAAACTTGGTGTGAAAGAAGATAAAAAAACACATATTGTTGCCGATGCTTTGTTTATCAAAGATGGACGATACCACATTGTAGAGGTTGACTATACTCAAAAGATGATTGCAAATAAGCAAAAAATCGGGAAGTATAAGAAGTTAATTGAGTGTGGAGTATTTGATATACAACCGTTTTTCATTTGGATTACTACAACAGATTATAGAAAAAGAGAATTACAGAAGTTGATGGAAGGGCTTGATTGTCAAATTTTTATGGTTTCTGATTTTATTTAAGAGGGAGAGGAGAAGTATGATTTTTCAACAAAAAGTACAAACAATGAGTATTAAAGAGTTTCTTAATAACGACAAGGATTCTATTGTACTAAAGAAAGGTGAAAAGAAGTTACTAAAGAAGTTTCAAATGGAATTACAAAAAGTAGGGATATATTGCAAATTAGGTTTTACAACTGTAACTGGTGCGCTTGTTTTAACTGTATCAGATATTCAATATGCTTCCGCTGCGACAGTTTCGGGAATGGTGCATGAGAAAATTACAAATGCATTCATGCCATTAGTTGAATTAATTAAGGGGCTTAGCTATCCGATTGCGCTAATAATTATGTCTTGTGGAGCATTGATGTTAATGTTAGGAAATAAGGAAAAAGGTTATTCCATGATTCAAAATGCTTCAATTGGATATATTTTGGTTCAGATGATGCCATTACTTATGAAATTATTAGTTGAGATCGCAAAAGCAATGTGACCACTCATTTCGAGTGGTCTTTTTCATCGACAATTTCCAGTAAATCGCTTATATCACATTCTAAAGCTCTGCATAATTTCTCTAAAGTATCAAACTTAATTCCGTCAGTTTCCTCATTGTATAATTTCGTAATACCATTTCGGTGCAAGCCTGTTATTCTAGCCACATCAGCAATCTTCAGTTTCTTTTCTCCCATGATCCGTGAAAGGTGTACTTTAATCATTTTCAATCCTCCTTAACTCTAATATAAATCGTAATGTACAAAATTTCAATTTAAGTATTGACAATGAACACTCCAGTGTTTATTATTAAATTAACACTAAAGTATTAAAAATATACATTACAGTTAATATTTTATGTACAAGGCGGTGAAAAAATGATCATCAAAGCGTCTGAATGGCTACAAATGTCTGATCGGCAAAAATTTTACCTAATTGCAGGAATTTTTTTCGTACAACAACAGCAGAAGAAAAAGGAAATATAGAAATTTTTGTCGAATCCATATGACAAATGGCATAGGAGAGGGGGTGAGGTGACGATTAATCAGTTTCGGAAGTTTTTATATTCGCTGGCTAAATTTCTTGGTGATGTAAATGCAATTCAAAAAGGAACAATTGGAAAGCGTATCGGTCGCAGAATAGCTGGGAAAATGACAGGTAAGTTATTGAGAAAATTATTTAAGTAGGGGAGAGGAAAGAATATGAACGCTTATTTATCACAAGGTCAAATTGTGTTGAATGTATCTAAACTAATTCTTGCCAATAGTGAGCAAGAGGCTTGGCGCAAGATTAATGAAATGATCAATGTGTTGAATGCTCATTTCGGAAATTTAAGTGTCGAAACGGTTGATGGTCAGACGCATAGCCTTAATGTTGATAATTTTGAAATTGAATGGAAAGATGTTAGCAAATTTTGATTAACTGCACTCGAAGGAGTGCGGTTTTTATTGTACAATTAAGGAAAGGAATGTGAAAAAACTGGGGTGAAAATATGAAAGTAGCAATATACACAAGAGTTAGTACAGATCATGAAGATCAGTTATCTTCATTAAAAAATCAACGTGAATATTATATTCGTTATTGCCATGAACGGGGATACGAAATTTATAACATATACGCTGATGAGGGGCTTTCAGCAACCAGTGCAAAACGTGAAAAGTTTCTCGAAATGCTTTATGATGCTGGACTAGATGTGACTATAAAACGAAATGGAAAAATTGAATTTGAAATATCAGAACGGAAACCAAAATTTGAAATGATTATCACGAAAGATGTTTCTCGATTCGCAAGAAACATCAATGCAATTGAGATTGCTCGTACGCTTCTAAAAAACAATGTACATATATTTTTCGAAAATGCGAATTTAAGCACAAAAATGGATGATTGGGAGTTCCGACTTGGTCTTTTTCTGCTTTTTTCACAACAAGAGTCGATTGACAGATCGAAAAAAGTTCGATTTGGTTATATACAACGTTCTAAAAAAGGACAGTATCGTATGTCAGTCCCACTTTTTGGATATGAGTATGATGAAGAAAAAGGTGAATATGTAATCAATGAAGAAGAAGCTGAAATTGTACGAATGATATTTGATATGTATGTGAATCAAAACATAGGTACGAATACGATTGCACATGAGTTAAATCAACGTGGAATCAAAACACGTAGAGGGAAAAATTGGGATGGTGTAGCAATTAAACGACTTTTGAAAAACGAAAAATATATAGGAACAGTGATTCTTAACCGTTATAAAAAACCAGATGTCACATCTTCAGGGAAAAAAATTGAACGTGATCCATCAGAATGGATTATTCTTGAAAATGCAATACCTGCAATTATTGATCGGGAAACATTTGAAAAGGCACAAGAAATTTTAGAGCAACGTGTTCGAGAAATGCCGGATGGGAGTAAAAAAGGTTCAAGAATTATTAAGAGCTTATTTCATGGAAAACTGATTTGTGCTAAATGTGGAGCATATTTCACAAGAGTTACTGCAACTAAAAAGCGTAAGAAACTCAATGCAACGATTAAGGAACATAATTATTTTTGCCGTAATCGAAGAATACATGGTACTTGCGATATGAAAGGAATTTCTCATAATACACTTGAACGTGAAATCATGAATTTTGCACAATCAAAAATTTTACATGCAATGATTAAAAAGAAAGATTATGAACAGCAAATGTATGAAATGCTCATGAAAATTCAAAAGAGAAAGCAGGAAAATATCGAGAAAGAGCGTCAGCGTATCCAAGATCAAATTGATGAAATTTCAAATCAAATGGACAAGTTATACGATTCGTTTCTTGCTAATCAGAACAGTGTTTTACTTATTGAAGCAACGCAAAGAAAAATTGAACAATTAGAACAGAAACGTCAAGAGCTTGAACGAGAAAAAATGAAATACAATGTATCATACATCGAAAAGGAAAATGAACAAATTCAGCGCAGTTATAAGAAAATTCAAGAGCTTGCAGAGAAAGAGACATACACATTTGATGAATTATTAGGCATGATTTCAAAAATTATCGTACATGAGGAAACAGACGAAGGAAGGGAATTGGAATTCTATTTTAACCTTCCGACAATGCTTGCATACGTTCTTGAAGATGAAATCGAAGATGTTGAAACAGAAATAATCCCTCATTCATGGAAAGTTAAAATTAAGTGAGTTTTGAAAAAAAAGGTTGCTATTTAAGACAACAAGTAACACCGTGCAAGCGCAGGTGAAAGCGTATGAGATGGAGCATAACAAAATTCCGACGGTGCAGGAATTGCTCGCTGGCCGCTATATCAAGTCGGACAAATGTCCGAACGGTCATGCCATCCAAATCAGCGCGAACGGCGATGTGAGTGAAAGTGGCTCGTAACGGCGGGTTTACGCTGCTTGAGATGCTGATCGTTTTCTCGGTGGTGCTGGTGCTTGCCGCGCTGGCTGTTCCGACGCTTGGCGGCGCTGTGCGCCATCAAGAGGAGATGTATATGCTGGCTGTGCTGCGCGCGGATTTGTATGGCGCGCAGCAGCATGCCATCGCCCGGCGGGTGAATGTAGCGGTTTTTTTTACAGACGGCGGCGCTGGGTACAAGGCGATTGATGCAACGAGCGGCCGGCAGATTGTCGCTCGTTCGCTCCCTTCTCCGTGGCGGTTTCGGCTCGGCACGCTGCGCAATCCGCTCATCTTTACTGACAACGGCAACATTGAACGGGCTGGAACTATTTGGATAGGGGGTGGCCAAATAACTTATAAAGTCACCTTTTTGCTGGGGAAAGGGCGATTTTATGTGCAAAAAATGTAGCGGCGGATTTTTGCTTGTTGAAGCATTGTTCGCTTTGGCGCTGCTATGGACGACAGCGGCCGTTCTTCTTCCACTGTTGATGCAAATGGCGCATGAGCGCAACAGCCTCATTCTCGAGGAGAAAGCGCGCCGGCTGTTGGCCATCGCGTTGTATGAGGAGCCGTTTGCCGGAGAAACCATGATCGCCGACGGGCGTACAGTATTTCGGCTGCAAGCGAGCGATGAAGGGGGACGAATGTGGAAAGTATGCGTGCGTTGGAACGATTACGTCGGCCGCGAGATGGAGCGGTGCGGGTATGGCAAGCGGTAGCGGCAAAAGAAAACGGGTTTACGATGATCGAAGCGCTGTTGGCGCTGGCGGCTGCGATGGCGGTGGCGGCGGTCGTTCCGGCGTTGTTGTCCGTCCGCTTGCTGGCTCCGGAGCCGACGGACGCGTTTTCCCGATTGGAATGGCGGCTGTTTTTGCAACAGCTGCAAATCGAGCTGAATGAAACGAGGCAGTGGTCGACTGGGGGCCATGTCCTCTATTTGCAAAAATGGAGCGGTGAGACGGTCAGTTTTTCTGTTGTTGCGTCAAGAGCCCAACTGATCCGCCAGGTGGACGGCGCTGGCAATGAAACGGCGCTCCGTCATGTGCGCGCTGTTTCGTACCGCGCCGGCACCCGCGGGATATTTTTGCAAGTGACGGCTGATGACGGCACCGTTTGCGAGGCGTTTGTGGCGCGGGCGTTTTAGCGGGCGGCTTGTACGGTGAGACCCCCTTGACCGCCGCTTCCCCCTTTTAGACTGGAAAAACGAGGGAAGGGGAAATGGGTCGACAAGATGGTGTCATTTTTCCGATTGTGGCTGTCGTTTCTTTGTTGCTTGTCTTTTCTGTCACGCATGTCTTGCTCCTCTATGAAGCGGAACGACAGGCGGCTTATGCGGCCCGGCAGGCAGCCGAGGCGGACGAGCTTGTGCAGATGGCCGTGTTTGACGTAAAAGAACGCATCGCATCAGCCGATCCGTCGACCGCGGGAGAGGCTGGGGAATGGACCTATCCGCGCGGAAGGGCCGTCTACCGGTGGGTGCGGGAAGATGCAGCGCACGTTCGGGTTTCTTTGTCCATCCGTTCAGCCTCTGGGCTGAGGCGCGCTGTCATGTTTACTGTCACGCTTCCGGCGCTTCATATTGTCGAATGGAGAGAGCAAAACGGTTAAAAGAGGAAAGAAGCGGAAAAACTAAAAGAAAAAAGGGGGGATTTGATGGCGGTCAACGATTATGTCAAGTTTGTCACCCAACAATTTGTCGCCTACATGGACTTGCCGAAAGAGGAGCGGAGGCAGCGGCGTCAGGTGCGGAAACAAGAGCAGCTTCCGCTTTCATACCGCTTGTTTGGCATGGTGCCGCTTTCGCTTCGCTTGCTGTTTCGGCGCCGCCCGTAGCAGCCGCCCGCTGGCCTAGGCCGGCGGGCGGTTTTCGTGCCGACGGAAGGGAGTTCGTCGGTTTGAGCGTTGTGAGCCGGATGGACCCATCCCGGGGTTGATTCACGATGAGCGGGGCAGCAAATAAAACAGTCCGCCGTTGATGACGGAAACGGTGATGCGCGGCTTGTACTGCTTTTCCAACGCTTCCTTCTCAATATAATAGCACTCCGGCTTTTCTTCGCAGTCTTTGTAAAATTCATCAAGCAACGCCAAATCGTCGGCCCAGCGTCGGCGCGCCTCATCCGCCCACGCATGGTTGTCGGCGGCGATGCGGCTGCGTATGTATTGCTCGAGACGGCCGATGCCGCTTCTCGGTTTAATGAGCGGGGAGATGGTGAAACAGTAATCAGGGATTTTCGGCGTCAGCCGTCGCTCGCGCATCCGCTCATGAAACGACTCGACGATCGTTCCGCTAATGAGATGAAGGCCAAGGGAGACGATTTCATCTTTTTTTCGGTCGCATTCGTACGAAATCGTGACGTTCATGCCGAGCCATGGATGGAGGGCGGCGTTGCCGTCCAAAGGCGCGCTTGGCTCCTCATACAGGCGGATGAAGCTGCCGCGTTTTTGCGCTGAGCGGAACAGCTGGTGCAGCCGGGGAGCGCCGAAATGGAGGCGCTCGCCTTTGAGTTTGTCCGTCCGCTCGCTCGCGCGGGTGATGAGCGTCAGTCGCATCGGCTGCGGCACGCCGCCTGTCCGTTCAATATAATGCCAGTAAAACGGCCGATTCATCAGTTCTTTGTCCATTTCTGCCGTCAGCTGCACGGTGAGGTAGTCGTCGCTTGCTTCCACAAACGTGCAGCCGTTGGCCGCAAAATAGCGTTCGACAAAGCGGCGGATTTCATGTTGCTGCATGCCGCTCTCCTCCTTCCTTTCCAAGCTGCTCCGCCAGCTCGATCATCGCGACGATGTTTTCCATTTTGATTTTCATCTCCCCTTCGCTTCGTGAATGAACGAAGGCGTCTTCGAAGTAGCGCTCCAGGTTGGCGAGGTTCATTTTCGCCAAAATGTCGTCCAGCTCGCCGACGACTCGTTCGAACAGGCGGATTTTTTCGTACAGAAGCGTTAAAATATGTTCTTCGACCGTCTGTTTGACAGCGAAGTTATAAATGTAGACGTCATCCGTCTGCCCGAGCCGGTGGACGCGGCCGATTCGCTGCTCAAGGCGCATCGGGTTCCACGGCAAGTCGTAGTTGATGACATAGCGGCAAAACTGCAAGTTGATGCCCTCGCCGCCCGCCTCGGTGGCGATGAACACTTGGGCGTGGTGTTTAAACAGTTCCTGCATCCAGTCTTTTTTGCCGCGCCGGAAGCCGCCGCGAAACGGAACGGACGAGATGCCGTGCTGCTTTAAAAACCATTGCAAGTAAAGCTGCGTCGCCCGGTATTCCGTGAAAATAATGACTTTGTCATGAATGGAACGGATAAGCTCGAGCGCTTTTTCCGCCTTTGAGTTCGTCGTGACGGCGTTGATTTTTTCCAATACGCGTTCAAGCGGCTCCGGAACCGCTCCGCTGCATTTATCGATCATGTTTTTGATCGTGAGAAACAGCGCCTCGCGGCTGCTGCACGCCTCACGAAGAAGCGTGATGAGCGAAAACGAGCCGGCGAACGATTCGCGGCGGAGCGCCTTGACCGCTTCATACAGTTCCCGCTCCTCATTCGTAAACTCGATCAGCACCGGTTCAACGTGGCGCTTCGCCCATTCGATCGGCGTATCGGCGCGGCGGTTGCGGATCATCACTTTGTTGACGAGCGCTTTTAAATGGTCGTTCGTCTGTACGGCCCGCGTTTTTCCGTACGTTTTGGCAAACTGTTCCGAGCTGCCTAAATGGCCGGGTTTCAACAGCGAGACGAGGTTGAAAATTTCTTCGATCCGGTTTTGGATCGGCGTCGCTGTCAGGAGCAAACAAAACTTCTTTTTTAAATTTTGCACAAACTCGTAGTTTTTCGTTTTGTTATTTTTCAGTTTGTGCGCCTCGTCGATGATGATCATGTCGTACGACTGCCCGTAGATGATGTCACGGTGCGGCGGTTTTTTCGCCGTGTCGATCGAGGAAACGACGATATCGCACTGCTCCCAGACGTAGCTCTTTTTCTGCTGGACGGCCGGGATGAAAAATTTTTCGTTCAACTCTCTCACCCATTGCGAAACAAGGGAGGCGGGAACGAGAATCAGCGCTTTTTTCACAAGGCCGCGAATCATATATTCTTTTAAGACGAGCCCGGCCTCGATCGTTTTTCCAAGCCCGACTTCATCCGCCAAAATGGCTTTGCCGTTCATCTCCTCGACGACGCGGCGCGCCACTTCAAGCTGGTGCGGAAGGATCGTCAAGTGGGGCAGGTGTTTGGGCGCCTGCAAGCCATTAAATTCTGGGACGCTTAAATGATGGGCGGCCTCAAGAGCCAATTCGTACATTTCCCAGCTCGCCCACGGACCGTCTTTTTCGACGCGTGCCAAAAATTCCTCCTTCCATGTTTCATCCATTTCAAGGTCAATGTTCATGGCGATCCCCTTCCCTTGTTGCGAATGTTTATATAGATTGCATGTGGTATGTTGATTAAAACAAGAACATTATTATGACTAATTGCCATGAAAGTTCGATTATTTCCTATTGCCCTTTGACTGTGATTGATGGTAGTATAAATTTAGAACATTCTCATGACTCGTTGATCAGGGTGTTTGTTAGTATGCCCGATATGGAAACAATTTATTGATGGGCGGATGACGGCAAGGGGAGAGACTACGGAATGTAGCGCCGAAGGAGCAAGCGGAAACGCGAATCTCTCAGGCAAAAAGACTCTTGCTTGACGCAGCTCTGGAGAGCGCCTGCGTTCACGCAGGCCACCCAAGAGGAAACCGATCGGCCCCATGGACCGCGAACGGACGCGCCAAACGGGCCGGCGGGAAACTTTCAGGTGCCAGGACAGAGCCCCCTTACTTGTTGATAGGGGAAGTCTGTCCTTTTTTGTGTGACGTGGATCAAAGGAGGGAATCAGATGCTAAAGCGCACGCCCCTATTCTCGGTGTACGCCCGTTGCGGCGCCAAAACGATTGAATTTGGCGGCTGGGAAATGCCGGTGCAGTTTTCCAGCATCAAGGAAGAACATGAGGCTGTAAGAACGCGCGCCGGGCTGTTTGACGTCTCCCATATGGGGGAAATTGTCGTCCGCGGCCGTGGGAGCCTCGCGTTTTTGCAAAAGCTCATGACCAATGACGTCGCCAAACTGCGGCCCGGCCGGGCGCAATATACGCTCATGTGCTATGAGGACGGCGGCACAGTCGATGATTTGCTCATCTATCAAAAAGGAGAGAATGACTACTTGCTGGTCGTCAACGCAGCGAATACGGAAAAAGACTTCGCTTGGCTAAGCGGGCATGTTGAGGGCGACGTCGAGCTTCAAGATGTATCGTCCGAAACGGCTCAGCTTGCCTTGCAAGGGCCGGCAGCGGAGCGCGTCTTGCAGCGATTGACGGATTTTGATTTGGCGGCGCTGCGCCCGTTTTCATTCGCCGACGGCGTCGAAGTCTCGGGCGTGAAGGCGCTCGTTTCGCGCACCGGCTATACGGGGGAAGACGGGTTTGAGCTATATTGTAAAGCGGAAGACGCCGCCGCGCTATGGGAGGCGATCCTAGCGGCCGGAGCTCGTGACAGCGTTCTCCCATGCGGACTGGGGGCGCGCGATACGCTCCGCTTTGAAGCATGCCTGCCGCTTTACGGTCAAGAGCTGTCCGACTCGATTTCACCAGTTGAAGCCGGGCTTGGTTTTGCCGTCAAAACGGAAAAAGAGACGCCGTTTATCGGCCAAGCTGTATTGAAACGGCAAAAAGAGGAAGGGCCGCCGCGCCGGCTCGTCGGCATTGAAATGATCGACAGAGGCATTCCGCGCCACGGATACCTTGTATTTGCCGACGGCGAAGAGGTCGGGTTCGTCACGACCGGCACGCAGTCGCCGACGCTGAAGAAAAACATCGGCTTGGCCTTGGTGAAAGCGGATGTGGCTGCCATCGGCCGGGAGGTGGAGGTGGACATCCGCGGCAAGCGGCTGAAAGCGAACATCGTGCCGATTCCGTTTTACAGGCGGGCTAAGTGACGATTCCAAAGCGACAAGGAAAGGGGAAAAACGCAGTGCTCCATCGTTATTTGCCGATGACGGAAGAAGACAAACAGGAGATGCTGAAGACGATCGGCGTCGCCTCGATTGACGACTTGTTTGCCGATATTCCAGAACAAGTCCGCTTCCGCGGCGAGCTGAAGGTGAAACCGGCCAAATCCGAGCCGGAGCTGTGGAAAGAGCTTGCGGCCTTAGCGGAAAAAAACGCCAGCGTAAAACAATACGTTTCCTTTTTAGGAGCCGGGGTGTACGACCATTATATTCCGGCTGTCGTCGACCATGTCCTGTCGCGCTCTGAATTTTATACGGCCTATACGCCGTATCAACCGGAAATTTCCCAAGGCGAGCTGCAGGCGATTTTTGAGTTTCAAACGATGGTGTGCGAGTTGACCGGCATGGATGTCGCCAACTCGTCGATGTACGACGGCGGCACGGCGCTTGCCGAAGCGGTGCTTCTTAGCGCCGCGCATACGAAGCGGAAGAAAGTGCTCATCTCGACCGCCGTTCATCCGCAATATCGGGAAGTCGTGCGCACGTACGCCAAAGGACAGAAGCTCGAAGTGAAAGAAATTCCGTATGACGGCGGCATCACCGATCTTAAGGCGCTTGAAGCGGAAATGGGGGATGATGTGGCGTGCGTTGTCGTCCAATACCCGAACTTTTTTGGTCAAATCGAGCCGCTGAAAGCGATCGCGCCGCTTGCGCATGAAAAGAAAAGTTTGTTTGTCGTCGCCAGCAACCCATTGGCGCTTGGTGTGTTGACTCCACCCGGAGCGTTTGGCGCCGACATTGTGGTCGGCGACATGCAGCCATTTGGCATCCCGACGCAATTTGGCGGCCCGCATTGCGGCTATTTCGCTGTCAAAGCGCCGCTCATGCGCAAAATTCCAGGCCGTCTTGTCGGGCAGACGACCGATGAGGACGGGCGCCGCGGGTTTGTCTTGACGCTTCAAGCGCGCGAACAGCACATCCGCCGCGATAAGGCGACATCCAACATTTGCTCCAATCAAGCGTTAAACGCCTTGGCCGCTTCCGTTGCGCTGTCGGCGCTTGGCAAGCGGGGCGTGAAAGAAATGGCGGCGATGAATATGCAAAAAGCGCATTATGCGAAGGTGGAACTTGAAAAGCGCGGACTGTCGTCGCCGTTTGCCGGTCCGTTTTTCAACGAGTTTGTCATCCGGCTTGGACGGCCGGTTTCTGATGTGAACGATCGCCTGCTCGAAAAAGGAATCATCGGCGGCTATGACCTTGGGGCTGACTATCCGGAGCTTGCCGGTCATATGCTTGTTGCTGTCACCGAACTGCGGACAAAAGAAGAAATCGATCGGTTTGTCAATGAATTGGGGGATGGCCATGCGTAACGATCAACCGCTTATTTTCGAACGAAGCAAGCCGGGGCGCATCGCCTACAGCCTGCCAGCGCTTGACGTGCCGGCTGTCGATGTCAGCGAGCTCGTGCCGGCCGATTATCTTCGCACTGAAGAGCCGGAGCTCCCGGAAGTGTCGGAGCTTGACTTAATGCGCCATTATACGGCGCTCTCGAAACGAAACCACGGCGTCGATTCCGGGTTTTACCCGCTCGGGTCGTGCACGATGAAATACAATCCGAAAATCAATGAAAACGTCGCCCGCCTCGCCGGGTTTGCCCACATTCATCCGCTTCAGCCAGAGAAAACGGTGCAAGGGGCGCTTGAGTTGATGTACGACTTGCAAGAGCATTTAAAAGAAATCACAGGCATGGATGCGGTCACCTTGCAACCGGCGGCCGGCGCCCACGGCGAATGGACCGGGCTGATGATGATCCGTGCTTACCATGAAGCAAACGGCGACTTCAACCGGACGAAAGTGATCGTCCCGGATTCAGCGCACGGCACGAACCCGGCGTCGGCAACGGTCGCGGGTTTTGAGACGGTGACGGTCAAATCGACCGCCGATGGACTTGTCGATTTAGAGGACTTAAAGCGCGTCGTCGGTCCGGATACAGCGGCGCTTATGCTCACGAATCCGAATACGCTCGGGCTGTTTGAAGAGCAGATCGTCGAAGTGGCTGAAATCGTCCACGCAGCCGGCGGCAAGCTGTATTATGACGGGGCGAATTTAAACGCCATTCTTGGCAAGGCGCGCCCGGGGGACATGGGCTTTGACGTCGTTCATTTGAACTTGCATAAAACGTTCACCGGCCCGCACGGCGGCGGAGGCCCAGGCTCAGGCCCGGTCGGGGTGAAAGCCGACCTCGTTCCGTTTTTGCCGAAGCCGGTCATCGAAAAAGGAGAAAACGGCTATTATCTCGATGACGACCGCCCGCAGTCGATCGGCCGCGTCAAGCCGTTTTACGGCAATTTCGGCATCAACGTCCGGGCGTACACGTACATCCGCTCGATGGGGCCGGACGGCTTAAAAGCGGTGAGCGAGTACGCCGTGTTAAACGCCAACTATATGATGCGGAGACTTGCCGACTATTACGATTTGCCGTACGACCGCCATTGCAAGCACGAGTTCGTCCTGTCGGGACGCCGGCAAAAGAAACTCGGCGTCAGAACGCTCGACATTGCCAAACGGCTGCTTGATTTCGGCTTCCATCCGCCGACGATTTACTTCCCGCTCATCGTCGAAGAGTGCATGATGATTGAGCCGACGGAGACGGAGTCGAAAGAGACGCTTGACGCGTTTATTGACGCCATGATCCAAATTGCCAAAGAGGCGGAGGAAAATCCGGAAATCGTTCAAGAAGCGCCGCATACGACCGTTGTGAAGCGACTTGATGAAACGACCGCAGCGCGCAAGCCGATTTTGCGCTATCAAAAACCAAAACATAGCGACAACTGACGTTTGAGCATTGATGAGCGCTCGCTCCCTAACGGAGCGGGCCGTTTCTTTGTACGCCGGATGAGCCATTGACAAAAACGTTGAATTAGTTTATTATATAAACTAAGATCAAGAAAGAAAAAGCATGTGTCCATATGGAGAAGTTAGCCTTAACAGTCGGTGCACGGGCGCCCGACGGCTTGAGTGAAAAAGCGGATGGCCAAGAAGCCTGCACGGCAGGAATCGACGGATGCAGCAACCGCCATAATAGCGAGGCGCCCCTGCCCTTTCGCAAGACACATTCGATCAATCAAATGAAAAGGATGACAGAGACGTGCGGACAGGAAACATTTCTCTTGTAAAAAAAATGAATAAACAGCTCGTCTTAAAATTGATTCGCGACCAGCATCCGATTTCGCGCGCCGATATCGCCAAGACAACCGGATTGAACAAGGCCACTGTCTCCGCGCTTGTTGACGAACTGATCGCCGAGCATTTCGTCCATGAAAGCGGAATCGGCGAGTCAACCGGCGGGCGCCGGCCGCTCATGCTTCGCTTCAACGCCGACGCCGGCTCGCTTATCGGCGTTGAGCTGGGGGTGAACTATTTGTATGCCGTGTTGACCAATTTAAACGCGGACATTCTTTGGGAGCAACGGCGTTCGTTCCGCCCGTCTGAAGGGCAGGAGGCGATCATCGGCGAAATGATGGAGCTCATCGAGGCGGCCATCCGCCGGGCGCCAGCGACACCGTACGGTGTGATGGGAATCGGCATCGGCGTGCCGGGCGTCGTCCATACCGAAAGCGGGACCGTTGTGTTTGCTCCGAACTTGCGCTGGGACGATGTCGCCTTGGCGGCTGTTTTGCGGCAACGGTGGCCTGAGCGTCCTGTCATTGTCGAGAATGAGGCGAAACTGGCGGCGCTTGGAGAAAAGTGGTTCGGCGCCGGCAACGAGTTCGCCCACTTTGTTTACATCAGCGCCGGAATCGGCATTGGCGCCGGCGTCGTTCTTCACCATCAGCTCTATCGGGGTGTCAGCGGCCTAGCTGGTGAAATCGGCCATCATACGATCGATGTCAACGGCATTCGCTGCAGCTGCGGCAACATCGGCTGCTGGGAAATGTATGCGTCGGAAAAATACATTGAGCGCCGTTTGGCTGAAGAAGGGCGTTCCGAATGGCTCGATGAACGCTTTTCCATCGCTGCGATGGCGTTGGCAGCAGAAAGCGATGAACAGTTGGCGCGCATTTTGGAGGAAACGGGGCGCTATCTCGGCGTTGGATTGTTGCAGGTGATTTATGCGTACAATCCAGAAGCAGTCATCATCGGCGGTCCGATTGCCCAAGCGGGCGAGTATGTGATCGGTCCGGCGCGCCAAGAAGTGAGAAAGCGAATTCTCGTCAAAAAAGAAAGCGAGCCGTCCATCATCTCCTCCAAGCTGAAAGAGAAAAGCTGCGCCATCGGCGCGGCTGCTTCGGTGCTTGAGGCGGTCGTCCTGCCGCCGGAATTTGCGGCGGTCTAGCGCATGCGAAAAGAGGCGCCTGCCTGTTTGGGCAGAGCGCCTTTTTGGTTAACGGGCTACGCTTTTTTCTTCACTTTCCCGGTCCATGTTTTAAATCCGCCTTTTAAATGGTACAAGTCGCGGTATCCTTTTCGGTAGAGCATTTGCGCGGCTCGCCCGCTGCGCAGTCCGTTTTGGCAGTACAAATAGATCGGCTGGTCTTTGCGCAATTCTTTCATGCGCATGCGAAGCTGCGTGAGCGGGATGTTGCGAGCCCCTAAAATATGTCCAGCCGCAAACTCATCCGGTTCGCGGACGTCGACGAGTTGCGCTTTTCGATAACCGGCGCGGAACTCTTCCTCTGTCAATGCTTTGACAATTCTCTTCTGCCAGAAGTACGTAATGACGGAATACACGATGATTGCGCCGAGAATAATGAGCAATGCTTCCACCCGTCATGCCTCCTTTCGCTTCGTCTGCTATTTCCTATTATATAAAGTCGCCGCCGGGAAGCAAAGAGGTTTTCGCGATGCCATTTTTCTTTCCTTCACCGGCGTTGTTTGCTAAACTAATAAAGGCGGCCAAAAGCGTCCCGCCCCTTGGCGGTGGTCGACAAGCCGCCGCAGCGTTTAGAGTATGGAACAATAGAGAAGGTGGAACGATGGCAAAAGAAGTATGGCGCTTTATCGATTCCGGCTATTGCCCGCCGGCGTTCAATATGGCGCTCGATGAGGCGCTTCTCGATTGGCACAGCGAAGGCAAAATTCCGCCGACGATCCGCTTTTATGGCTGGAATCCGCCGACGTTGTCGATTGGTTATTTTCAAAAAGTGGAGAAAGAAATTGATTTAGAGGCGGTCAAACGGCACGGCCTCGGCTTTGTCCGTCGGCCGACCGGCGGGCGCGGCGTCCTGCACGATAAAGAATTGACATACAGCGTGATCGTCTCCGAGTCGCACCCGGCGATGCCGAAGACGGTGACGGAAGCATACCGCGTCATTTCGCAAGGAATTTTAGAGGGATTTCGCTATCTTGGGTTGGATGCGTATTTTGCCGTGCCGAAAACGGAAGAAGAGAAGGCAGATTTGCGCAGCCCGCGCTCGGCCGTTTGTTTTGACGCGCCGTCATGGTACGAGCTTGTCGTTGAGGGGCGGAAAATCGCCGGCAGCGCGCAAACGCGGCAAAAAGGCGTCATTTTGCAGCACGGATCGATTTTGCTTGATCTGGACGAAGAGCTGCTGTTCAGCTTGTTTAAATATCCAAACGAGCGGGTGAAAGAGCGTCTGCAGCGCGATTTTAAAAAGAAGGCAGTCGCGATCAATGAGTTGACGAGCCGCACGGTGACGATCGAGGAAGCGAAAGAGGCGTTTTACAAAGGATTTGAAAAGGGATTGAACATCGTATTGGAACCGTACACGCTCACCGCCGAAGAGCGGGCGTACGTTGAAGAGCTGGCGCGGGCGAAATACGAAAGCGACGAATGGAACTTCAAGCGCTGAGCAGCGACGCGGTAAATCGTTCGTTTTCCGGCAAAAACAGCGGCACTCCCCCGTTTTTCTCCGCTTTTCGCCGTGTTTTGTTTTTTTTTGCTTGACAAAATGAAATCATTTGTTCTCTTTAACAATATATAGTATGATTTTCATAAAAAATCATACTATATATTGTTTTTTTCTGTTTGATATGGTAAGGTAGAGAAGACAGGACAACTTTGCCAAAAACATGAGAGATTATATAAAAGAGGAGAGATAGGAGAATGACGGTGGCGTCATCCGAAAAAATGAAGATCAATATTGACAAGCTGAACGAGGATATCCGCCTATTTCCGCAAGTGCATCCGATTACGCCGGATATGCACATCACCCATAAAGGCGTATCCCGTTTGGTCATGCTTGACCGGTATTCATTCAAAGATACGGAGAAGCTGACGCTCACACCGGGCGATTTCGTCGTGTTGACGATCAAGGAGGATCCGAAATTCCCGGCACGAGGGCTCGGGTTTATCGTCGACATCGATTGGGAGGCGAAAAAGGCGCGCGTGTTGATTGAAGACGAATACCGGCACGTGCTCGAAGGGGAAGAGGCGGAGACCGGCATTGTGGTTCGGTCGCTCGACATTATTGATAAGCCGCTCGAAATTTTCTATGAGCAAATCGCCAAGCGCAATGCGACTGGGCTGGCGGCGGTGGAAAAGACAGAAGAAAAGCGGAAAGAGTGGTTCGAAAAGTTTTATCAAGAGCTCGCAAGCTTGAATTTTGTTCCGGCCGGCCGCGTGTTGTACGGGGCGGGTTCGGGCAAGGAAGTGACGTATTTCAACTGCTATGTGATGCCGTTTGTGAAAGACTCGCGCGAAGGAATTTCCGAACATCGGAAGCAGGTGATGGAAATCATGAGCCGCGGCGGCGGCGTTGGGACGAACGGCTCGACATTGCGGCCGCGCCATACGCTTGCGCGCGGGGTGAACGGCAAATCGTCCGGGTCGGTCTCGTGGCTTGACGATATTGCGAAGCTGACCCACCTTGTCGAGCAAGGTGGCTCCCGCCGCGGCGCCCAAATGATTATGCTTGCTGACTGGCACCCGGACATTATCGAATTCATCGTCTCGAAAATGCAAAACCCGCGCATTTTGCGCTACCTGCTCGAAAATATGGAAGACGAAGGCATCAAAAAAGCAGCGCGCGACAAACTGAAATTTACGCCGCTCACCGAGCGGGAGCGGGCGATGTATGAAGCGATCGTCCGATACAAGAACGCGCCTGACTACGGCGGTTTCACTGAAGAAATCATCAAAGACGCCGAAGAAAAACTGCGCACCGGCGGTACATATACGGTGCACAACCCAGACTTTTTGACCGGTGCGAACATTTCCGTCTGCCTGACGAAAGAGTTCATGGAAGCGGTCGAAAAGGACGAAGAATACGCGCTCCGCTTCCCGGACGTGGAAACCTATTCCGAAGAGGAAATGCGCATTTACAACGAAAAATGGCATGAAGTCGGCGATGTACGCGAATGGGAGAAAATGGGCTATCGCGTCCGCGTCTACCGGAAAATCCGCGCCCGCGAACTGTGGAAGCTGATCAACATTTGCGCGACGTATTCAGCCGAGCCGGGCATTTTCTTCATCGACAACGCCAACGAAATGACGAACGCCCGCGCGTACGGGCAAAAAGTCGTTGCGACCAACCCGTGCGGGGAACAACCGTTGGCACCGTATTCGGTGTGCAATCTGGCCGCCATTAACTTGGCGAACATGGTGGACAAAGAACGGAAGGTCATTGACTACGAAAAACTGAAACGCACGGTCGAAATCGGGGTGCGGATGCAAGACAACGTCATTGACGCCACGCCGTACTTCCTTGAGGAAAACAAAAAACAAGCGCTCGGCGAGCGCCGCATCGGCCTTGGCGTCATGGGGCTTGCAGACTTGCTCATTTACTGCGAAAAAGCGTACGGCTCTGAGGAAGGAAACCAGCTTGTCGATGAGCTGTTCCGCACGATCGCCACGACCGCATACCGGGCATCGATCGAGCTGGCGAAAGAAAAAGGCAGCTTCCCGTTTCTTGTCGGCGAAACGGAGGAAGAGACGCGCAAGCTGCGTGAAGCGTTCATCAACACCGGCTACATGAAACGGATGCCGGAAGATATTCGTCAAGATATTTTGAAATACGGCATCCGCAACTCGCACTTGCTGACGGTGGCGCCGACAGGATCGACGGGAACGATGGTCGGCGTCTCAACCGGGCTTGAGCCGTACTTCTCGTTCTCGTACTACCGGAGCGGGCGCTTGGGCAAATTTATCGAAGTGAAAGCGGACATCGTCCAAGAATATTTGGACAAACACCCGGAAGCCGACCCGAACCACTTGCCGCCTTGGTTTGTGACGGCGATGGACTTGCCGCCGGAAGCGCACGCCGATGTGCAGTGCATCATTCAACGTTGGGTCGACTCGAGCTTGTCGAAAACGGTCAACGCGCCGAAGGGCTACACCGTCGAGCAAGTGCAAAAAGTGTACGAGCGTTTATGGCGTTGCGGTGCGAAAGGCGGAACCGTCTATGTCGACGGCAGCCGCGATGCACAAGTGTTGACGTTAAAGGCTGAGGAGAATCAGATTGAAGAGCAACTTGAACTGCTTCCAGAGGAGCTCGAGGAAAAAGAGACGAAACGCCCCGTCGTGCTCGTTGATACGATTCAAGATGTGCGCGCCACCGATGTGACAATCGGTTCCGAAATCGGCAATATTTGCCCGATTTGCCGCGAAGGGACGATCGAAGAGATCGGCGGCTGCAACACGTGCACAAGCTGCGGCGCGCAGCTGAAGTGCGGCCTGTAATGGCGATACGAATGGGTTTGAATGGATGAAACGCTGGTTTCCGTAGAGGAACCGGCGTTTTTTTTTTTTTT
>NZ_JAEIGB010000025.1:0-42680 GCF_022341265.1 Geobacillus sp. YHL | reverse complement strand
GTTTTTATCGTACCTATGAGGGATTGAAACTCTTCCGGCGCAAAATGGAAATCAACACATCGTGGGTTTTTATCGTACCTATGAGGGATTGAAACACGACGAAAGATCCGATAGGGAGAGTAACCAAGGTGCGGCGTTTTTATCGTACCTATGAGGGATTGAAACCGTACTTCCACACCTCCTCTTCCAACACGTCTGCGTTTTTATCGTACCTATGAGGGATTGAAACTCAAACGCTAAAATTATTGGCACGCCCGGAGCGGAAAGTTTTTATCGTACCTATGAGGGATTGAAACACATCGTTTTCACTCCTTCAATGTGTAGTACATCCCGAGTTTTTATCGTACCTATGAGGGATTGAAACTTGGAATTCGGACATGCCAAAGCCAACGGCGAAGGGTTTTTATCGTACCTATGAGGGATTGAAACCGACTGGTACGTTTCACAAGGCGTGCCACTTTCGGTTTTTATCGTACCTATGAGGGATTGAAACACATTTTGGTGAAATTGTTGTTATTGCAAGCGACGGTCGTTTTTATCGTACCTATGAGGGATTGAAACAATTCTATGCCGTTGGTGACATAGAAGAAGTACGACGTTTTTATCGTACCTATGAGGGATTGAAACTCATGACAGCGTTCAAGACTCCGGTCACCATATCCTCGTTTTTATCGTACCTATGAGGGATTGAAACTCGCCCGCGTTGGAGACTTCCGACATAGTGTTGTATGTTTTTATCGTACCTATGAGGGATTGAAACGCAAAGCATTATAATAACTGTAGTATTTGTTTTAACACGTTTTTATCGTACCTATGAGGGATTGAAACTGTCTTTAAGCAACCGTTGCATTTGCGGGCGATTTAGTTTTTATCGTACCTATGAGGGATTGAAACTCAAACTTCTTCGGTCTGCTTTCGACAGTCTCAACAAGTTTTTATCGTACCTATGAGGGATTGAAACATCGTCTATCCATTTCCTCGACAGGAATCAAATCCGTTTTTATCGTACCTATGAGGGATTGAAACGTTCAACTTTTCGCTATGTTGATAATCCGAAAGAGTTTTTATCGTACCTATGAGGGATTGAAACCGTCAAGGGGCTTTCGCGGCATATGCTCCCGCGCCGCGCGTTTTTATCGTACCTATGAGGGATTGAAACTTTTCAAGCCGTGCTTTCATTCAACATTTCTTCCAGCGGTTTTTATCGTACCTATGAGGGATTGAAACCCCGGACGCAGGAGTGTAATCGATAAAAGAGCTGTCTGTTTTTATCGTACCTATGAGGGATTGAAACCAATTCAGCTACGCTTAAAACAGCACTTCCATTTCTCCAGTTTTTATCGTACCTATGAGGGATTGAAACAATTTCAGCGTCTCACAATAGACAATTGCGTCGATCGGTTTTTATCGTACCTATGAGGGATTGAAACGTAGGGTATAAAGAACTAGTGATCAAACACAATAGCTGTTTTTATCGTACCTATGAGGGATTGAAACACCTGATAATCGTTAGTTGACGGGTTCATCGCTGCCATCGTTTTTATCGTACCTATGAGGGATTGAAACTCCATCCGATGAAGATGAATGTTGCGAAAGTTTTGGAGTTTTTATCGTACCTATGAGGGATTGAAACCAGCAACGATTGGGACTATGCAACGCGAGCGCAGGTTTTTATCGTACCTATGAGGGATTGAAACTGATTTTGTTTTCCATAGCAACTTCCTCCTTTACGAGTTTTTATCGTACCTATGAGGGATTGAAACACGGCAAACCCTAGCGCTCCGCCAATCGCAGTGGCCGCCGTTTTTATCGTACCTATGAGGGATTGAAACGCAGAAAATGCCTTTTCCACTTCCGCCAACACTCTTTGTTTTTATCGTACCTATGAGGGATTAAAACTTATCCAACTCCCCGTCTTCCACACATATCTGAATCGCGTTTTCACCCACGCAATTTGGTGATCTTTTCTCCTCTTGTGCTGTCTTCGCTGGCAATGTGGAGATGACCCACCATCTTCCCTTGATCCTCGCCACGCGCAAAACTTCTTCTTCGTTCTGTTTTTCTCGCGGCAGCTTTGTTCGATGCGCTATACTTGGATAGAAGGAGCAACATTTGTTTGCTTCCGGATGGGCGTTTGTTTTTGCTTTTTCACGATGGGGGCAAGCAAAGGAAAGAAAGGGGAACGGTGATGCGCTGCAAGCTTCGCGATCTCGGTTTTTCCATCGGCACGCTTCCGGTGGGGAGGCGGAACCAAATCACCGATGTGCCCGGGGTAAGGGTGGGGCATGTGACGATTCGCGAGGACATCGATGAACGGACGGTGATCCGCACCGGGGTGACGGCGGTGCTGCCGCACGGGGGCAACTCGTTTTTGGAGAAAGTGCCTGCGGCTTGTTTTGTGTTGAACGGGTTTGGGAAAACGGCTGGGCTCGTGCAAGTCGAGGAGCTCGGGGTGATCGAGTCGCCGATTATGCTGACCAATACGTTCAGTGTCGGCGCTGTCTGGCAAGGGACGCTGGAATATATGTTGGAGGCGACGCCGGAGATTGGGGATGTGACGGGGTCGGTCAACATTGTCGTCGGGGAATGCAATGACAGCTATTTGAATACAGCGCGGGTGATGGCGGTGACGAAGGAGCATGCGAAAGAGGCGATTGCCGCGGCGCGGGTGGAGATGGAAGAAGGAGCGGTCGGGGCAGGAACGGGGATGATGTGTTTCGGTTGGAAAGGGGGCGTTGGCAGCTCGTCGCGGGTCGTGAGCAGGGGATATACGGTCGGGGCGCTGGTCGTGAGCAATTTCGGCCGGCGCGAGGAGCTGCGGTTGGCGCCGTATGTGCCGCCGTCGTTTGATGAGCGGGACGTGCCGCCTGGGTCGATTATGATGATCGTGGCGACTGATGCGCCGCTTGATGCGCGGCAGTTGAAGCGGCTGGCGAAGCGGGCGGCGGTGGGGCTCGGGCGGACGGGAAGCTGCGTCCATCACGGGAGCGGCGACATTGTCATTGCGTTTTCCAATGCTTATACGATTCCGCATTTTTCCGATTCTGTGCTGCAATCCGTTCCGCCGCTCGTCCGCGACGATGCGCCGCTTATGAATGAGCTGTTCCAGGCGGCGATTGAGGCGACCGAGGAAGCGATTGGGAATTCGCTCACGACGGCCGAGACGACGACCGGGCGCAACGGGCGGGTTGGGGAGGCGATTCCGTATTCGCTGCTTCGACGGATGGGAGAATGATCGAAAACGGCCTGAAAGGGATTCCTCTCAGGTCGTTTATTTATGATCTTGGCCGCGCTGTCAGTGCCGGATGTGAAGGCGGTGCGCCCAGGCGGCGATTTTTTCTTTCATGTCTTCACGCCATGCGCGGTCGTGGGTGGTGGATCCGACCAAAGCCCCTGTGGCGATGAGGAGCAGCCCTGACAAGGCGAAAATGGCGGAAATGGATGCGAATCCTGCGATGGCTCCCGCTGCCGTCGGGCCAGCGAGGTTGCCGAGGAAGCGGGAGCTGGCTGTGACGCCGAACACCCGCCCTTGGATGCGGCGCGGGCATTGCGCGTTGATCAGCGCTTGAAGGGCAGGCCATACCCCGCCGACGACAAGCCCTTGCAAGAAGCGCCAGACGTACAATTCATAAAGATGATCCGTCCATACTTGCGGCAAGGCGAACAGGCCGGAGAGTACAAGCAGCATCGGCAGCGTTTTCTCCTGCCCGATCCGGTCGCCGAGCTTGCCTAAATACGGCGCGCCGATGATCGTGGCGATTCCGGTGATCGAGGAGGCGAGCCCTGATAGAAATGCGAGATTGCGAGAATCGCCGACGAGCGACTGGACGAAAATCGTCATCATCGAGTTGACGCCAAGAACGGCGATTTGCACGAGAAAGGTGGCGACAAACAAGATGACGAGCGGCCGATGGGCGAATACTTCTTTGAAACTGGCATGGCGCTCTTGCGTCTGCGGCGCGACGGGGTCTTTGTCGAGCCAAAAGACGACAGGAAGCAATGTCGCCAAAATGCAAAACCCGGTCACGAGAAACACCGGGCGGAAGCCGAACCAATCGGATAAGGCGCCGCCGATGAGCGGCCCGATGATGTTGCCGGCGATGCTTCCCGTCTGCAGCGTCCCGAGCGCCTCGCCGCTATGGTCTTTTGGCACGACGCGCGCCAAGTACGAAAACGAGACGGTAATGAATCCGGAAAAAAAGCCGACCAAAAAGCGAAGAACAAGCAGCGCCATCGGCGAATGGGCGAACGCCATGCAGCTGGTGATCAGCCCCATGCCAATCCCTGCACGGATGAGGTTGGCGCGCTGGCCGTACTTGTCGGCGAACATGCCCCAAATCGGCGCCATGATGGCCGCCGACAAAAACGTCGCCGAAAAGACAAGACCGGTCCAGACGCTCAACGAATGGTGCTCGGTGACGCCCATTTCCCACAACAGCAGCGACAAAAACGGAATGACCATCGTCATTCCCGCCGACACCATGAAATTGCACAGCCAAAGGATGCGGACGCTTCGTTTCCAGTTCAAGGCAGGTCATCTCCTGTATTCTTTCGTCTCTCTAATTAATTTTAGCACGATGGAAAAACAAAGGAAACGATTTTGCTTATCAATGGGGCAAGACCATGGCATCGGGCATCGTTCAGGCTTGTCGCGGGCTGCATGTGCTTTTGGCCGCCGCTTGTCCAAGGGAGCGAAACAAACGAATCCCCCTTGCCAACTCGGCAAGGGGGTGATCTATGTCAAAAGGGGGGAGGGGAAAATTAGGCGTTATGCGCTTGGGCGTCTTTCCATTTCGCCAGTTCACGTTCCACTTCTTCGTCAAACGGCACAGGGGACAACACGGCGTTCGTTCCGAATCGGGCGGCTGCCGCTTCGGCTTCCAGCGCGATGACGCGCTCTTCCATGCGGGCGAATCCGCGCAGCGCCTCGTCGGCGGAAAAGGAGGCGAGCGCCGAGTCGATTTGCTTCAACGCTTGCGCGGCGTTAACGCGGGTAGCGAGCTCCAGCTGCTTAGCTGCGAGCTCGTCGTACCGCTCGCGCAGTTGGTTTAGACGGTTGGCGACTTCGGCTGTTTTCGCTTTGATGGCGTCGTATTGTTGTTTGTACGCCTCCAGCTTTTTCTCATACAACAGCTTGTCGCGCAAGGCGAGTTTGGCGACGGCTTCTTCGTTGCGCTCGAGCGCCAGTTTCGCTTGGCGGCTCCGTTTTTCAATCGTCGCCTCCGCTTGGGCGATGAGCGTCTCATAGCGCCGCTCGGCGACCCATTGCTGGGCGAGCGCCTGGCGCCCTCGTTCGAGCTGCTTTTCAAGTTCACGCAAATATTGTTTCGTCATGGCGACGGGGTCTTCCCAGCGGTCGATTTGTTCGTTCACTTCAGCGAGAACGATCGTCTTCATTCGGCGAAAAATACCCATTTGATTGATCCTCCTTTTGAATTGATTTTTCCCATTCATCGAGCCAATCGGTGGAAACCGAAGGCGCCGCTGGCATCAACGCCTCAACAGCGGACGGTTTGCGCGCTTGACGCCGCCCCGAGGCGTACACCGCGGCCAGTGCAAGCAAAATCAACACCCATTTCGGCAGGAGCGCCGCAATCCCTACAGCGACGAGCACCCAGCCGATCCAGCGCTTCGACCGCGCCGCAGCGAGCCATACGGCCCCGGCGGCGGCAAGCAAAAGAGGAATGAGCCACTTTAGGAACAACATCGGCATCATCCAGCCATCGCGCCGCTCCATGATGAACTCCCGATGGGGATGACCGAATCCGCCCGGCATGCCGTCAAACGGAGCGCCCGGACGCCCGTGCGCCATCACTTCATGCGGAGCGAGAACGTGAAACAGGCTGACCCCCGCGAGAGCGACAAAGGCGAGCAGAAACACCGCTCGAGCTTTCTTCAATCTCGTCACCTCCTTTTGTGTGGTGGACTGGCTTACGGTTTGTATTGTAGAAGGGGAAGGAGAAAATTAGGTGAAAAGCGAATGTTTTTTGAAGGGGTTTTGAGCATATCATCCATTAGGGGGGAGCTGCGAGATGAACGGTGATGTTCGCATGACAGGTGGGGGAGGAAGGAAAGACGTGGTTCGGTCGTATGGGGTTGATGTGGGCGGCGCTTTGTTGGTGTTGTTGTTTTCCTTTTTGTTTCCGACGTTTTATGTTGGATATTATGCGTACGGCTCGTTTTTGGGGTTTGCCATCGGTTCGTTGATCGTCGGCCTGGCGAGAATTCGATGGCATCCGCAGGCGCGGTTCGGCGGTACTCTGATCGGTTCGTTCCTCATCATCGCGGTGTCTGTCCTCATCATCCGCCTGTTTCCGATCGAAATCCGCGATGTCGGAGACTTGGTTATGCAGTATATCAACGCGGTTGTGAATGCGTTGATATATTTGGCATTCTCCACGCCCTCCACCTGTTGCATCGCCTGAAGCAGGGCGACGTTCCGTTTGCGAAAAAACGCTGAAGCGGCTCATAACGCCTGTCTCACCGTTCAAGAATCATTAGTTGAAATGTGAGGAAGAACATGAAAAACTGTTCTCCATCATTGTCCCTTGCATCAGAGAGAAATCATGAAAGAATGATAACGATGGCAAGGGTCGATAGAAAAAAACAAGCTTCTGAAGCAATTACGCTTCAGAAGCTTGTTCGACGGCCGTGGCAAATTGGCGGCGATGTTGGATAGTCAAATAAACGAGTGTTCCCATCATCATGGCAACAACAAATAGAAGCAGCTTGCCGATGTTTTCCCACATAAACGAGAAATCACCGCTTGAGATGACCGCTTTCAATCCGAAAACCGAATACGTCATCGGAAGCCATGCGTTAAAGTGTTGCAACGAGCGTGGAATCAGTTCGAGCGGGAATGTTCCCGCGCTTGTTGTCAATTGCAAAATCAGCACGACAATCGCGATAAATCTTCCTGGATCGCCGAACACGGTAACAAGAAATTGAATGACAGATAAAAATGTGATGCTAGTGACAATGCTAAACACGATAAAGAGCGGGACGCTTTTTACGTGTAAATCGAGTCCAACCAGCAACACGACATCCGCCAGCAGTGCTTGCAAAATCCCGATGCCGATCAAGACGCCGAATTTAGCCAAAAACCAATGCAATGGTGAACGCGGAATCTCCGCTGGTTCGCGAAGCGGAAAGACGATGGAAAGCAACAGCGCTCCGACAAACAATCCAAGTGATAAGAAGTACGGCGTAAACCCTGTTCCGTAGTTCGGCACTTTATTGATTTCTTCCTTGTGGAGATTCACTGGTTGGGCAAACATGTCGTAGACAGCCTTATTGGCTTTGACATCGCTTGCTTGTTCGGCTCCTTCTTTCAATTTATCCGCCAATTCTTTCGAGCCGTCTGTCAGTTGGTTGACACCATCTTGCAAATGTTTTGTCCCGCTCGTTAATTCCTTCGTTCCAGCCGCTACTTGTTGTGAACCGTCCCTCAACTGGCGCGTACCATCTTGAAGCTGATCCGCTCCTTGAGCCAATGTTTGCAGGCCTGAAGAAAGTGTTCCACTGCCATGGGCAAGCTGGCTTGCTCCTTGTGCAGCTTCTTGCATTTTGTCATACATTGTTTTCATGCCGCTGACGAGTTGTTCTTGGCCATTCGCCAGTGCGTCTGCGCCATTGACAAGTTGTTGTTGACCGGCAAGCAGTTCATCGACTCCGCGCTCGAGAGCGATGTGCCCTTCATGCAGCTGTTGGGCTCCTTCGTGCAAAGAAGAGGCTCCAGAGTGCAACGATTGGGCGCCGCTATTTAACTGCGCAAGGCCGTTTTCGACTTGCTGGCTTCCCGATGATAGTTTCATGATTTGTTCTTTTAATTGCTCATATACGGCTCTCTGTTGCGCTTGAGGAGTTGTCTTGATGAGCACGTCCAGCTGCGCGCCCAACTGCTCAAGACCGCTTGTGATTTGGGCCGCACCTGTGTGAACTTGTTCGGCTCCTTCCTGCCACTGAGCCAATGAAGCTGTGAGCTTTGCTGCTCCATCGCTCAATTGTTCAGATCCTTGTAAAAGTTGCGGCATGCGGGCGTCCAGTGCTTGCATCCCCTCGTATACGCGTCTTGTTCCTAAAGCAAGATTCGCTGTTCCTTGCTGAGCCTGCTTTGCTCCGGAGAGGAGTTTCTCTTGCCCAGCGGTCATCTGTTTCATCCCGTTGTAAAGCGCTTCGGACCCGGTTTGAACTTGCAATGAGCCACTGGCAGCTTGGTGCAGTCCGTCAGTAAAGCTCACGGATTTTTCCGCGAGTGTCGCTAAATGGTGATATAACGTTTCAGTTCCGTCTTGTGCTTTTTTCATGCCATCATACAGTCGGTTTGTTCCGTCTTGTGCTTGGCTGAGTCCGTCATGCAGTTGTGCGGCTCCGTCGCTCGCGTTTGTCAATCCGTCAGCGACAGTTTGAATCGTATCAAACATGCTTTCGGCATATGTTTCTGTTATGGCGTTCGCTACTTCGTTTTTTATTTTTTCAACTGCAGTTTCGCCGATTTGTGCCGATAGAAAGTTAAATCCCTCATTCGGTTTGTAAATGAGCTGCAGTTTTTTCGGATGATCGTCTTGCAGCGTTGTCGCATTCCGGGAAAAATCGTCAGGGATTTGAATGAGCATATAATACTTTTGTTCTTTTAACCCTTTTTCCCCTTCATGTTCGGTTACAAAATGCCAGTCAAACTGCTTGTTCTCTTTTAACTTTTCGACAAGATCTTCCCCAAGATGAATCTCTTTGCCGTTGAGAACCGCCCCTTTGTCTTGGTTGACTACAGCGACGGGAAGTTCATCCAAATGATCGTATGGATCCCAAAATGCCCATAGAAACATGCCGCTGTATAGAAGAGGGATGAATAATACAGCTATGACAGGAATCAGCACTTTGCGGTTGGACAGAATGGCCTTCCATTCTTTTAACCATAATTGAAATGCGTGCATGCCCGAACCTCCTTTGTTTATAATTATGACTGATTTGTCCATTTAGTCATTTCGCTCCAAAAAGAGAAGGATTATCATGGAGACAATCCTTTCAGCAAATACAGATCAAACAGTTCGGCAATGGTTTGTTGAGACAATGGTTCGTGATCTTTTTCCCATTCAATGCTTAATGCGATGTACATTTTAAACATGAAAAATGCCGTTAACTCTGGATCGCAAGAGCGAATGTCCCCTTTTGCCATCGCTTCTTCAATTTTTTCGCGAATATAGGCAATCATTTCGCGATCAAGGCGTTTCATCACATCTCGTACAGCTGCGGTGCCAATATCCCGCATTTCTTGCAAAAGTTTGATGGTTAATTCATGTTCCTGGCGGAACGTAAAAATACGTTGCAAGGCGCGTTGGACGTTTTCGCTGAACGGCAAACGATCATCCATAGCCGCATCTGCTTCATGCTTAATTTCGGATATAACAGAGGAAACGATATGGTCAAGCAGCTCTTCTTTGCTTTTGAAAAATGTATAAATCGTTCCTTTCCCGACATTAGCCATCTTCGCTACTTGATCCATTGTCGTTGCTTTGTAGCCGAACAGCGAAAATGATTGGGTGGCGGCATCAATAATTTGTTGTTTTTTATCCGACATGGGCATTCATCCTTCATTTTTGACTAAATGGACAATTTGGTCATTACGTTTTGAATCATAACATGAATATGTTCGGTTTGCAACAGCAACAAAGTATGATGTTTCGTTTTTCTCACTCAACGGCACGTTCTGTTAGGGGAAGGAAGCCTTCGCCTTACTGTTTTGCCCCCTGGATTTAGCGAGGAAGACGAACAAGAAATTCGGTTCCTTTCCCGATTTGACTATGGACGTGGATCGCGCCGCCGTGGGCGTCGACGATCCATTTGGCGATCGACAGCCCGAGGCCGTGGCCGCCTTGTTGGCGCGAGCGCGCTTTGTCGACGCGGTAAAAGCGGTCGAAAATGCGGCCGATGTCTTCCGGCGGGATGCCGATGCCGGTGTCTTTGACGGAAAGGAACACGTGCTTTGGCTCGGTGCGGATCGACAGCGTCACCTCGCCGCCTTCGGGGGTGTATTTGATCGCGTTGTCGAGCAAAATGTACAACAGCTGCGTCAATTTGTCCGGGTCAGCGGTGACGAGCGCTTGCTCGGGAGCGTGAAAATGCATCGTAATCTGTTTTTTCGCCGCCAGTTCCGACATGAGCTGGAACGTGCGCTCGGCGTGCGGGCGGAAATCGAACGTTTGTTTTGAAAGCTCCAGCGCGGCGTGTTTCGCATCCGCGCGGGCGAGCGTCAACAAGTCGTTCATCAGTTTCGTGATTCGCTTCAATTCGTCACGCAGGCGGTCGAGCAGGCGGCGGGCAAAGTCGTTTTTCATCACATCCTCCTCAAGCGAAAGCGCCTCGACGGACGAGAAGACGACGCTGAGCGGCGTCCGCAGCTCATGAGAGGCGTCGGCGACGAACTGGCGCTGCCGCTCGTATGCCTCTTCAATCGGTGCGAGCGCGCGCTTGGACATAAAGAAGCTGAGCGCGACGCCGACGGCAAGAAACAAAACGGCCAAGCCGATGAGCACAATGAGCAGCCAATGGAACACGCCGAAAAACGACGTGACGTCCATGCCGATATACAGCATGCCCACGAAATCGCCGTGGATGACGAGCGGGTGGGCGGCGGCGAGCACGCGCCAGTCGCGGGCCGCTTCGCGCGCGAGGCCGGGCATATGTTCCGGCAAAGAGACGCTCATGTAGACGGGAGCGCGCTCATTTGCCTTGAGATGGGACAAGGCGTTTAAAAAATACGGACGCAGGCGCGGGTGGACTTCATCCCCGGCGAGCAGGCCCCCGTCCGGGCCGATGACGTAAAAAAAGAGTTGGTCTTCGCTTAACAAAATGACATTTTCATCATCAAACAAGTCGAAATTGCTTTGCTTGAGCAGCACTTGTTCGATCGTATTCGCCTCTTGCTCGGCGAGGCGGCTGATGCGCCGCTCTTGGTCAGAGGTGGCGATCCAGTAAAACAAGGCAGCGGCGATCATGACAAACAAGGCGAGAAACAAGGTGAAAATGCCGCTGTAGAGCGCTGTGAGCCGCCAATGGGCGCGGCGGAACAAGTCGGCGCTTCCTAAGCGGCGCAGCCAGCCGCGCCATTCCCTCCAGTTATTTTTCAATTTTATATCCCACTCCTCGGACGGTTTGAATGACATCGTCTTTCAACTTTTTGCGCAATAGCTTGATTGTCGCGTCGATCGTTTTCATCGACACATCGGCATCCCACCCCCAAACGCGGTCCAATATCGTTTCGCGCGGCACGACTTGCCCTTGGTTTTGCACGAGCAAATCGAGAAGCTGAAACTCGCGTGGAGTGAGGAAAATCTCTTCATCGCCGCGATGGAGCGTATGGCTTGTCCGGTTTAAGGTGAAGCCGTGAAACGCCACTTTTTCCTCTTGAAGCGGGACGAACGTGCGCCGGGCGAGCGCCTTGAGCCGCGCGACGAGCTCGTCGATTTCAAACGGTTTGACCAAGTAATCGTCCGCTCCCGCCTCAAGCCCGGTGACGCGGTCATGGACGGCGTCTTTCGCCGTCAGCATCAAAATCGCGCCTGTGTAGCCGTTTTGCCTCAACCGTCGACAAATGTCCACCCCATCGCCGTTTGGAAGCATCCAATCGAGCACGACGACATCGTAAAACTCCGCCATGGCGTAATCGTACGCATCTTCCCCTTCCTGCACCCAATCGATATGGTCGATGCCTTTCTTTTTCAATAAGTGAACGATCAGCTCCCCTAGGTGAAGATCGTCCTCGGCCAGCAAAATTTTCATCGCCATTCCTCCCGTTCTGTCTCTCTTCCTTCTTAATCATATCAAATCGTTCGTGAAAAAACGGTGAAAACGCAGCCCATTCGCCGCGCAGAAGGCTGTTCTCTCAAAAAGAATTTTCACCATTTTTTCACCTTCCTTGGCTATCATGATGGACGAAGAGGAAAAGGAGGCAAACGGCGATGAGGAAAATGAGGAATTTGCATCTTTGGATTGGGCTGATCAGTTCGATCTTTTTGCTTGTTGAGGCGGTGACGGGGCTCCTTCTATCCGAGCCGTGGCTGATCGGCCAGGCGGAGCGCGGCGAGATGCACCGCGCCGCGCAGGAAAGAATGAACGCGTTCGGGGCGGGGCAGACGTCGGGAGCGGGGGCATCTACGGCCCCGATGGCACCGCGCGCCGAGGGAGGCGGATCGTCGCTCATGATGTTCGTCCGCCAGCTGCACGAAGGGAGAATCGGTTCGCTTGACATCCGCTGGGCGGTTGATGTCGCGGCGGTGGCGATGATCATTTTGACCGCGACGGGGATTTTCCTGTCGATCCGCACGCTCGCAGCCGGGCGGAGGCGGAAGCAGAAGCGGATGACGCCAGCGCCGGAGACGACATAACGTATGCAGAAAGGGATGAAACGATGCATCGGAACAATCGGAGGAAACAGTGCCGCTGGTCCTCCCTTTATGCGAGACCGATCGATGTCGGTGGCATCGTCGTATTTCGCCCGCCATTTCACTGCTTGGCGGCCATTCGCTCGAAGATGCTGCATATTCCATCATGGATCATGAAGGAGGAGATGACCCATGGACATGATGCCATTTGAACCAACCCCAACGCCAGAACCGAAACGCCGCGGCCGCTTCGTATCGTGGCTCGCCGCTTCCGTCGCAGGGGCGGTGATTGGGAGCGCGGCGACGTGGTATGTGGCGCCGAAATGGATGCATGAAGAAACGAATTCCCAAACGGAAACAGCGGAAACGACCGCAAAAAGCGAGGCGCTGCCGCTGCAGCCGACGGCGAACGTCAACACGAACATGATCGCCGCCATTAATAAAGTGGCCGATGCGGTCGTCGGCGTCGTCAACATTCAGAAGCAAGTGGACTTTTTCTCTGATCAAGCGCAAGATACGGAAGCGGGGACGGGGTCGGGTGTGATTTTCAAAAAAGAAGGCGATGCGGCCTACATTGTGACGAACAACCATGTCATTGAAGGGGCGAACAAAGTCGAAGTGGCGCTCGCGAACGGGAAAAAAGTGAAAGCCGAGATCGTCGGCGCGGATGCACTCACCGACCTCGCCGTCTTGAAAATCCCTGCTGAAGGGGTGACGAAAGTGGCGAGCTTCGGCGACTCGTCGAAGGTGAAAATCGGCGAGCCTGTCGCGGCGATCGGCAACCCGCTCGGCCTTGATTTGTCGCGGACGGTGACGGAAGGGATCGTCAGCGGCAAACGGACGATGCCCGTCTCAACGTCAGCGGGGGATTGGGAAATCGACGTCATCCAAACGGACGCCGCCATCAACCCGGGCAACAGCGGCGGAGCGCTCATTAACAGCGCGGGGCAGGTGATCGGCATCAACAGCATGAAAATCACGGAAACGGGCGTCGAAGGGCTCGGCTTTGCCATCCCGAGCGAAAACGTCAAACCGATCGTCGAGCAGCTGATGAAAGATGGGAAAATCAAACGCCCGTACCTTGGCGTCCAGCTTGTCGATGTGGCGGATTTGTCCGATGACGTCCGCACGAATGAATTGAAATTGCCGTCGAACATCACAAGCGGGGCGGCCGTCACGTCCGTCGAACCGTTCTCCCCAGCCGCCGAGGCCGGATTGAAATCGAAAGACGTCATCACGGCGATCAACGGGGAGAAAATCGACAGCGTCAGCGCGTTGCGCAAATATTTGTATACGAAAACAGCGGTCGGTGATCGCATCAAACTGACGATCTATCGCGACGGGTTTGAGACGACCGTATCCGTCACCTTAAAAGCGAGAGACAGCAGCCAGTCATAAGAAGACATCGCCTCTTTTCCAGCGAATCGGCGGGGAAGGGGCGATTTTTTGTGGATCCAACAAAAGCGGGTCTGTGTCAGTGGTCCCATGTTGTCTTAGGATGGCAAGAAACGGCTGCATGTCCACAAGCAAGTGTGTGTGCAATGGGGAGTGCCCATGACTGAAACCGCAGCGCCGCTCGGAAGACTGTTGTGTTGGCAGGGCTTCGGCAGTTGTTGACTCAAGGCAGCTAAGCTACAGGGTCGATGTTCCGAAGATTCTCTCACATCTATCTACACGCAGATAAGGAAGTGTTAGAGATTTTTGATTTTTATGAACATACTACTATACTTTAAATGGTAATAAAGACTCTGTTTTTTTTTATTTCTAATAAAATTTCAATTGTTAAAATATAAAATTAAAGGAGGTATTTGTATTTTATGAAAAAATCTTTCCTGCTTTCTTCGATTGTAGCTTTAGGCCTCATTAGCACCTCAGGAGTTCCGATGGCGTACGCTCAGGTGGATGCGCAAGTGAATAAGGCGAAGATCCAAATCGAACAAGAGATGGAAAAGAAACAACGAGAAGAGCGGCAAGAAATCATAAATTTAATCAATGAACCTGTTGATCAAGAAGCCGTGAAGAAAGAAATAGAGTGGATGAAAAAGAATGCTCCTGACAAGTATAATCAAATTATTAGCGGGCAACAGACAAAAGGGGTATCAGCATTAGCATCAAGTGGTGCCTTAGGAACTAATGGTGACATCTTAATTACCTATGATAGCGGAAGCTCTGGATGGAATTATGGACATGCTGCCATCGTCCGGTGGGACGGTGACTATATCATTGAGGCTTGGCCAGGAGATGGCGTGCGCTACTACGTTAACAATTGGAAAATACGTTTTAAAACATGGAAAGCCCTTTGGGTGAAAGGGGCAATGGGAGAGGATTATACATCAGCTCAATCGTATGCTAGAGCGCAAATTGGCGAACCGTATAGTCTAACGGCAACCAAAAATCAATCATCAAAATGGTATTGCTCGTTGCTCGTGTGGAAAGCGTGGGAGAATCGAGGATTTGACCTAGATGACGATGGAGGTATTATTGTAACCCCGTCCGACTTGGATCAAGATCCTGAGACCATTACCTATGCCAGCAGCAACTAAAAGAATTTATGGGATATATTCCTATGAACGTGTAGAAGGGCATATCATCCATATAATGGTTATGCCCTTCTATATTTTATCCACCTATCCCCGCCGCTGAAGGAAACGTGCGGATTTGCGGGTTTTGACGTTGTAAGCAAGGGGTGTGGAGAGTTTGAGTAACCGCTTTCTCACGGAAGAAGGGAACATCGTTCTAGCAGGAAGGAACTCTTTTGGTTCTCATCGAATATGGCCATCACTACGGATGAAAGGGGATTTGAAATGGGCCCGAGTGCGCCGCTATGGATGTCCGTGTTGTACTACATTATGTGCATAGCCACCTTGATTGTCGGTATGGCGATGCTGGTGAAAGGAACGGTTCGCCGCTTGTATTCGCTCGTTGCAGTGATCGCAGTGCCGCTCTTTTTTCTGAACAATTTTCACACCATCGCCAGGGTCGGCGTCGATCCGTTCGCCTACTGGCAGCAATCCCTCATCGAAGGACAATGGTGGGCGTGGCTGTCGCTTGCGTTGTTTCTTTACATCGTCTGGTATTGGGCATGGCTTGTCCAGCGCATAGGAGGTCAAAAGGAAGGACAAGTTTGGTGGAAGCGGCAGAGATGGATATGGGTGGTGCTGGCGGCAGCCGCGCCTGCCATCGTGTATTGGGGGCAGAACGTTGGCGATTCCATCGTCTCCTCGGTGCGGACGTATGAACCGTCCAAAGCTCACTTGTCGAAAGATCCGTCAGCGCGCATTTTCTTTTTGTATTCTCACCCATTGGCGCGAGAGTCGTATATCGTGGAGACGGACGAACATCGTGTGCGCAAAGTGGTGACGCTGAAATCGGTTGGAATATCTCGCCTTTCGCCCGCTTCCTCAACAAAGGAACTGTTGTTGTGGTCAGATTATACGGGACGGCATGTCTATCGACTGAATCGAGACACATGGACATTGGTCGATCAAGAAGCGGTCTCCAGCCCTCTTTCGTTTGCCTCGATGGAGGGGGAGTGGGAGATTCGTTCACTGAATCAAGATGTCAACACCCATAAACTAGAAGTCCGGAAAGGGGGAAAATTGCTATTTTCGAAGCGGTTCCCTCCTTACATTCTTCAAGTTTTGCGCGCAGGGCCGCATTTCTATGTGTTTGCTGATGCGATGGAACAGGAGCACGGTGTATTGTATGTGTTGGATCAGCGCGGTTCCGTAGTGAAGGAAATTTCGTTGCCTACGTCCTTCGCGCGCTCCATGGCGGTCTTTCACGGCCGCCTTGTCATCGCCACGAAACCTCGCCTCACCATCGTGGATCCGCATTCATGGCGAGTGGCCTATTGGGGCATGGGGCAAGAAGAGACGCAGTTCGATCAGCTTTACGTGAAGGGAGACACGCTGTGGGTGAGCTATGTCCAGAGGGGAAAGTCAGGATGGCTTGCGCTGAACGATCAGTTTAAGGTGATGAAGAAGCATGAGCTGCCGTTGGTGTATTGGGAAGCGCGGTTTTACGGCGACTATGTGTATGCATTATTTGAGCCGCAGGAAGGGAACAAGGCGGACTATGCAGGAGAAATGAACATTTTCCATCTTCGTACAGGCCAACTTGCCGCCAAGTTTACCGTGCCGAAGCAAAAGCACAACTTGCAGACATTTCAGGTGATGGATGAAATACAATAGGAGTAGGGGATAACGATAGGTCCGAGCATGCCGTTATGGATGTTGATTGGATACTGGGCTGTCGGCATCGCCACGTTCATCGCTGGCGTGGCGGCGCGCCGCATCCGTCGAAGGGGGAAAGGGAGATGGAATTCCGCGATTATGAAGAGTTTTGGCCCTTTTATTTGACCCAGCACCGGAAACGAGCGACAAGGCGTTGGCATTTTGTCGGAACGAGCTTCGTGTTTTTGTTTGTGATCATTGCGATCGTGACGAGGAATGCGTGGTGGCTGCTCGGCGCTCCAGTGGCCGCCTATGCGCTCGCCTGGTTCAGCCACTTTTTCATTGAAGGAAACAAGCCCGCCACCTTCGGCCATCCGTTTTGGTCGCTTCGGGCCGATTTTCGCATGTACAGGCTCATGCTTACGGGGCAGCTTGGGCGGGAGTTGGAGCGGCTGGGGATTTCAGAGGAATAAAGCGAAGAACGATGAAAAGACCTTCTCCCTGAAGATGTTCCAAAGTTTGGAGAAATGGGGGGCGGCAACCCGAATGATTCAGGGAGAAGGGGTTTGCCTTCTCATGGCTTCAATTGTTCAATCGTTTCCAGCGGCAGTCCGGTCAGTTCATGGATCGTGTCAGCATCAAATCCTTTTGCCAACATTCGTTTCGCAACATCCAACTTTGCTTTCTCCATTCCTTTCTCTATTCCTTTTTCCATTCCTTTTTCCATGCCTTTCTGTTCGTATGACACGATAAGTTCCATGACTTTGGCAGCCTCCTTCTCCTCCATGGTCTTCACCTCATCTCGCAGTCGGACTTCTTCTTCCTCCGATAACCGCAAATACGTTTCGAAAAAGCCGAACAACAGACGCTGTCTCGCCTCATCGAGCTCGAGGCGGGTGAGCATGCGCAAAAATTCCTTTTTCACTTCCACTTTCTCCTCTTCATTATACCCCATTTTGCTTAACAGGGCGGCAGCGACCGGGTTGTCATGGCGGATGTATGTGCGCCATGGGAGTTTGGACAATTCCACCGTCAAAAAACGGAAATCGAGAACGGTCAAAAACGGAAACGAAACGGTGGATGACATTGGAAAAATGATGAAACCAACGGCTGCCTTCGCCGTATGTATAAGCGAAGGGGAAAGGAGGGAGGGGAGTTGTTCAGCCATTCGCCTGAAGTTGTGTACGGATGGGTGCTTGTCGTCAGTGCGTTGTTGACGGTTTTGTATTTTTTCTTCAGCGATGTGCTTGACGGTTTGTTCGATGTGGCTGATCATCCGCTGTTCAGTCCGCAGCTAGTTTTATCGTTTTTCATTGTTGGCAGCGCGGTCGGATTGCTGGCGGAATGGTACACAGACTGGGCATCGAGCTTGGTTCTGTGGCTTGCCATCGGCGTGGCGCTTGTTGCTGTGTTGCTGTTGCACTTTTTCGTTTTTTTGCCGCTCCGTTCGGCTGAGGCGTCACTTGGATATACGGACGCCGATTTGGAGGGAACGCTCGCCAAAGTGATCATCCCGGTGCCGCCTGATGGGTTTGGTGAAATTCTCATCTCCCGCAAAAGCGGGGCGGTGGCGAAACCAGCGAAAAGCCTCCATCGCGAGGAAATCGCTGCGGGGGAAGAAGTCGTCATCGTGCAAATGGAAAACGGCATCGCTGTAGTGGCGAAGCGCGATCCGTATCATGTTTTGATTTAAACAGAGAAAGGGGAAAAAGTGATGACTATTGCGCCATGGCTTGTCGTGATCGGCGTCGTCGTCTTGCTTCTTGTCGGCCTTATTGCCATTTTTATCGCCCGCTACCGCACCGTCGGGCCGGACGAGGCGCTCATTGTGACGGGCAGCTACTTAGGAAGCAAAAACGTTCATGTCGATGAATCGGGAAACAAAATCAAAATCGTCCGCGGCGGCGGCACGTTCGTCGTGCCGATTTTCCAACAGGCTGAGCCGCTGAGCCTATTGTCGATCAAGCTTGACGTGCAAACGCCCGAGGTGTACACCGAACAAGGCGTGCCCGTGATGGCGGACGGGGTGGCCATTATTAAAGTCGGCAGCTCAATCGGCGAAATCGCGACCGCGGCCGAGCAGTTTTTAGGGAAAACACGCCAAGATATGGAAAACGAAGCGAAAGAAGTGCTCGAAGGCCATCTCCGTTCCATTCTCGGGTCAATGACTGTTGAAGAAATTTACAAAAACCGCGACAAGTTTTCGCAAGAAGTGCAGCGTGTCGCGTCGCAAGATTTGGCGAAAATGGGGCTCGTCATCGTCTCGTTTACGATCAAAGACGTGCGCGACAAAAACGGCTACCTTGATGCACTCGGGAAACCGCGCATCGCCCAAGTGAAGCGCGACGCCGACATCGCAACAGCCGAGGCGGAAAAAGAGACGCGCATCAAGCGCGCCGAAGCGGACAAGGAAGCGCGCAAAGCCGAGCTCGAGCGGCTGACGGAAATCGCCGAAGCGGAGAAAATCAACCAACTGAAGCTCGCCGAGTTCCGCCGCGAACAAGACATCGCCAAAGCGCGCGCCGACCAGGCGTATCATTTGGAGGAAGCGAAGGCGAAACAAGAAGTGATGGCCCAACAAATGCAAATCAAAATCATCGAGCGGCAAAAACAAATCGAGCTCGAAGAAAAAGAAATTTTGCGCCGCGAGCGCCAATACGACTCGGAAGTGAAGAAAAAAGCCGATGCCGAGCGCTATGCGATCGAACAAAAAGCGGCGGCGGAAAAGGCGAAACAAATCGCCGAAGCCGATGCGCAAAAGTACCGCGTCGAAACGCTGGCGAAAGCGGAAGCGGAGCGCGTCCGACTCGACGGGTTGGCAAAAGCCGAGGCGGAGAAAGCGAAAGGGGAAGCGGAAGCGGAAATCATCCGACTGAAAGGCCTCGCCGAAGCGGAAGCGAAACAAAAGATCGCCGAAGCGTTCGAGCGCTATGGCCAGGCTGCGGTGCTCGACATGATCATCAAGATGCTTCCGGAGTATGCGAAACAAGTGGCGAGCCCGCTTGCGAACATCGAGAAGCTGACGATCGTCGACACCGGCTCAGGAGCGGGAGGCGGCGCCAACCGCGTCACGGGCTATGCGACGAACTTAATGGCGAGCTTGCAGGAGACGTTGAAAGCGTCGACCGGCATCGATGTGAAGCAGCTGCTCGAGAGCGTCGCCCAGGGTGGAGCGGCCCATGTCCAGCCGCTCGGTGCGCCAGCATCGTCCCAAGAGGCGAAGACAACAGAATGATGCCTATCCTCCCACAGCGCCCTTCGCTTGAACCCGAGGGCGCTGTTTCTCGCCGCCTTGTTCACGACATTCGTCGGAGTTGCGCATGAAGCGTTGTTTCGTTATGATGGGAACGGGTGGAATGGAAAAAAGGAAGTAGGTTGAGAATAATGAAACGAGCTCGAATCATTTATAACCCGACATCAGGGCGGGAGCTGTTTAAGCGCCATTTGCCTGATGTGCTCGTGCGGTTGGAAAAGGCGGGCTATGAAACGTCGTGCCACGCCACCGAAGGGCCGGGGGATGCGACGGAAGCAGCGCGCCAGGCCGTCCTGCGGGAATTTGATCTCGTTGTCGCCGCAGGGGGCGACGGAACGATCAATGAAGTCGTCAACGGCATCGCCGATCAGCCGCATCGGCCGACACTGGGCGTCATTCCCGTTGGGACGACGAACGATTTCGCCCGCGCCATCGGCGTGCCCCGTTCGATTGAAGGGGCGTGCGACGTGATCGCCACGGGCGAGCCCGTCCCGATTGACATCGGCTGTGTGACGAACGAAGACAAAACGCGCTATTTCATCAACATCGCGGGCGGCGGGCGCCTGACCGAGCTCACCTACGAAGTGCCGAGCAAGCTGAAAACGATGCTTGGCCAGCTCGCCTATTACTTGAAAGGGATCGAGATGTTGCCGTCCATCAAGGCGACCGAAGCGCAAATCGAGTATGACGGCAAACTGTTCGAAGGCGAGATTATGATGTTTTTGGTTTCGCTCACGAACTCGGTCGGCGGGTTTGAAAAACTGGCACCCGATTCATCATTGAATGACGGCCTGTTCGATTTTATCATCGTCAAGAAAACGAACTTGGCCGAATTCATCCGCCTTGTCACCCTCGCGGCGCGCGGCGAGCACATCAACGACCCGCACGTCATTTACACGAAAGCGAACCGGGTAAAAGTGCACTCACCGATGCAGCTGAACTTAGACGGCGAATTCGGCGGCATGCTTCCAGGGGAGTTCGTCAATTTGCGCCGCCATATTGACGTATTGATGCCAAAAGAAAAGGCAGAACAAGTGAGAACAGGAAGATAAGCCTGTTCTTTTCTTATGCCTTTCCCCTATAAAGGGCACGCTACATATACAGAGGAACGGCAGAAAGGAGAACGACATGACGAAGCAGCAACCACCAGTCGCCAAAAACGAGTATTATGACGTCACATTCACCGATTTGACCCACGACGGGCTCGGGGTGGCGAAAGTCGACGGCTTTCCGTTGTTTGTGAAACACGCGCTTCCCGGCGAGCGGGCGAAAGTGAAAGCGATCAAAGTGAAAAAAGGGTATGGGTACGGCCGCCTCGTGGAGCTGTACGAACCAAGCCCCGACCGCGTTGAGCCGCCGTGCCCCGTCTATCGCCAATGCGGCGGCTGCCAGCTGCAACACCTCAGCTACGAAGGCCAGCTGAAAGCGAAGGAAAAGCAGGTGAAAGAAGTGCTCGCCCGCATCGGCAAGCTAGAAGGCGTCACCGTCCATCCCGTCATCGGGATGAAGAACCCATGGCGGTATCGAAACAAGGCGCAAGTGCCCGTTGGCGAGCGCGAAGGGGGCTTGGTGGCGGGCTTTTACAAGGAGCGGACGCATGAAATCATCGATATGGACGCCTGCCTCATCCAGCAAGAGGCGAACGATGTCGTCGTCCAGGCCGTGAAGCGCATCGCCGAGCGCTATGGTATTCCCCCATACGACGAAACCACGCACAAGGGCGTTCTTCGCCATATTGTCGCCCGCTACGGCGCGTCAACTGGCGAGGTGATGGTCGTGCTCGTCACCCGCACGGACCATCTGCCTCACGAACAGGACATTGTCCGTGACATCGTCCGCGCCATTCCGGGCGTGAAATCGATCGTGCAAAACGTCAACCCCGAGCGGACGAACGTCATTTTCGGCGCCAAAACGCGGGTGTTATGGGGAAGCGAGTTCATCACCGACCGCATCGGCGGCATTCAATTCGCCATCTCGGCCCGCTCGTTTTACCAAGTCAACCCCGAACAGACGAAAGTGCTGTATGACAAAGCGCTCGAATACGCGGAGCTGACCGGGCGGGAGACGGTGATCGACGCCTACTGCGGCATCGGCACGATCTCGCTCTTTTTGGCGCGTAAAGCGAAACACGTCTACGGCGTCGAAATCGTCCCCGAAGCGATCGAAGACGCCAAGCGCAACGCCAAACTCAACGGCATCCAAAACGTCACCTTCGAAGTCGGCGCCGCCGAAGACGTCATCCCGCGCTGGTACGAAGAAGGCATCCGCGCTGACTGCTTGGTCGTTGACCCGCCGCGCAAAGGCTGTGACGCCTCGCTGCTTGAGACGATCATCGCCATGAAACCGCCCCGCGTCGTCTACGTCTCGTGCAACCCGGCGACGCTCGCCCGCGACTTGCGCATCCTAGAAGACGGCGGCTACGAAACGATCGAAGTCCAGCCAGTGGACATGTTTCCGCACACGGCGCATGTGGAGTGTGTGGCGAAAATTCGGTTGAGATAAGACAACGGGCCGGTGGATCCGGCCTTGTTGTTTGCAGTCGAATTGGGCAAACGGCCATGACGACACGAATGACATGATAAAGATTTCATCCGCCTGCAAAACTGGGGGCTGGATGAGATCCATCCTATTGAGAATCCACAACACTTGCAGGTGTTCCTCGAACGGTTATGGTGAACGACTCCCGCTTCATAACAAAGCACAGTGGGAGTTTCTTTGTTCCACAAAGAAAGCCATTCTCCGTCTTTCTGAGCGTCAACCGGCATAAAACATATTTTTCTTCCCCTTTTGTACCGGAAACCGTATATAATGGAGATTGGAAATCACAAGGAGGTACATAGAAGCCATGCTCACAGGCGAATTGCGCCATAAAGTCGATAAAATATGGGAAACGTTTTGGACAGGCGGCATTACGAACCCGCTGACGGTCATTGAACAGTTTACCTACTTATTGTTCATCAAAGGCTTGGATGAAGTCGAAACACAGCGCGAGCAGGAGGATGCGCTGCTCGGCATTGAATCGGAACGCATCTTTCCTCCCGATAAGCAACACTTGCGCTGGAGCAAATTCAAACATTTTGAAGCCGCCCATATGTACGATGTCGTGTCCAATGAAGTGTTTCCGTTCATCAAAAACTTGCACGGCAATCGGGAATCGGCCTATGCAAAATATATGGGCGACGCCATTTTCATGATCCCGACGCCGCAAATGCTCGTCAAAATCGTCGACGGCATTGACCGCATTCCGATGAAAGACCGCGATACGAAAGGCGATTTGTACGAGTATTTGTTATCGAAAATCGCCACCGCAGGCACGAACGGTCAATTCCGCACGCCGCGTCATATCATTCACATGATGGTCGAGCTGATGAAACCGACGCCGGAAGACATCATCGTCGACCCGGCGGCGGGGTCGGCGGGGTTTTTGGTGGCGGCGGGCGAATATTTGCGCAAACATCGCAGCGACTTATTTTTAGTGCAAAGTTTAAAAGAGCATTTTAATAACCATATGTTCTACGGTTTTGATATGGACCGCACGATGTTGCGCATCGGTGCGATGAACATGATGCTCCATGGCATTGAAAATCCAAATATCGAATATCGCGACTCCTTGTCGGAACAAAACAAAGATAAGGACAAATACACCCTTGTCCTGGCCAATCCGCCTTTTAAAGGCTCGCTCGACTACGAAGCGGTGGCGGGCGACTTGCTGAAAGTGGTCAAAACCAAGAAGACCGAGCTTTTGTTTCTGGCGCTGTTTTTGCGCATCTTAAAAACAGGTGGGCGCTGCGCCTGCATCGTGCCCGATGGGGTGTTGTTCGGCAGCTCCAAAGCGCATAAAGATATTCGCAAAGAAATCGTCGAAAATCATAAATTAGAAGCGATTATTTCCATGCCAAGCGGCGTATTTAAACCATACGCAGGCGTTTCAACGGCGATTATGATTTTCACGAAAACAGGAGTCGGCGGCACGGATCAAGTATGGTTTTACGACATGAAAGCGGACGGTTACTCCTTAGACGATAAGCGCAACCCGATTGAAGAAAACGACATTCCGGATATTATCGCGAGATTCCATAACCTTGAAGCGGAAAAAGAACGAAAGCGCACAGACCAATCCTTCTTTGTACCAGTGGAAGAGATCCGTGAAAACGACTATGACCTTTCGATTAACAAATATAAAGAGATTGAGTATGAAGAGGTACAGTATGAAGCGCCAAGTGTGATACTTGAAAGAATAGAAGCGTTGGAAAAAGAGATTATGCAGGGAATTAAAGAGTTGAAGGAAATGATTAAGGAGTAAAGTATTATGACCGCAATTAAGTATAAAAAAGTTGCAGAAGTATGTGAAATAATCATGGGACAATCACCTTCGTCTGATACGTATAATGATAGGAAAGAAGGCTTGCCTTTTTTTCAGGGGAAAGCTGATTTTGGTAAACTGCACCCAACTCCTAAGACTTATTGTTCTGCACCTTTAAAAGTTGCAAATGAAAACGATATATTAATGTCAGTACGAGCACCTGTAGGGGATGTTAATATTGCGAATACTAAGTGCTGTATTGGTAGGGGATTAGCTGCTATCAGAGCGAATAATGATATGATTAACTATAAATATTTATTTTATGCACTAAACTATAAGAAAAATGAAATAGAAAGTATGGGGACGGGAAGTACTTTTAAGGCTATAAGTAAAAAAGATATAGAGAGCATTAAGATACCGGTTTCCGATATAGAAAATCAAGTAAAGATTGTGAAAGCATTAGACAAAGCCCAAGAACTCATCGACAAACGAAAAGCTCAAATTGAAGCGCTAGATCAGTTAACAAAAAGTGTGTTTTTGGAAATGTTTGGCGATCCTGTTGCCAATAAAACATGGGAAAGACGACCACTTAAAGACATTACAGATGTAAGGGATGGAACACACGATTCGCCTAAGTATGTTCCAAGCGGTTATCCTTTAGTAACTTCTAAAAATATTAAAAATGGGAAAATAGATTTAAGTAACGTAAACTACATCTCGGAAGAAGACTTTATAAATATTAATAAGAGGTCTAAAGTTGATATAGGAGATATTATTATGCCGATGATTGGCACAATCGGAAATCCAATTATCGTCGACGAACAGCCAAATTTTGCGATAAAGAATGTAGCATTAATAAAATTTAACAATCCTTGTGTAATCAATATATATATAAAATATTTATTGAATTCACATTATCTTGATTATATTCTCAATAAAAATAAACGCGGAGGAACACAAAAGTTCTTGTCTTTAACGGACATAAGAAACATGGAAATTCCGTTGCCGCCAAGAGATTTGCAAGCCAAATTTTCTGAAATAGTAAAAAAAGTTGATTCCCAGAAAGCAATTCTTCACAAAAGCTTGACAGAGCTTGAAAACAACTTTAACTCTCTCATGCAACGCGCATTTAAAGGAGAGTTATTCAACGACTAGCGAGCGATAAGAAGTTAGTTTCGGTTAAGGGAGGGGTGTTTGTTGTTATCCAACTTTCATTTTTTAATAGGAAAACCTCATTATGAGAGCTTTACGAATGCGTGTTTAGAAGCGGAGAAAAGTTTGGTTGTGAGTCCGGCGACGTGCGCGATTTTGACGCGCCGTGCGCTGGAGCTGGCGGTGAAGTGGGTGTACAGCTTTGATAGCGCTTTAAAAGTTCCGTATCAAGATAATCTTTCCAGCTTGATTCATGACAACGTCTTTTTGTCCATTATTGATGAAGACTTGTTGCCGTTGTTGCGTTACATTGTCAAACTGGGAAATGTCGCGGTTCATACGAACTCGATGATTACGAGGGAAGAAGCGATTCTTTCTCTGCATAATCTGCATCAGTTTGTGTCATGGATTGATTATTGTTATTCTGACGAATACACTGCTACAGATTTTGATGAATCGTTGTTGCCAATCGGAGAGGAAAAGCGCGAGCGTCCGGAAGAATTAAAAGATTTATACGAACGGTTAAGCTCCAAAGATAAACGTCTCGAAGAAATGATGAAAGAAAACGAACAGCTACGCGCTCTTCTCACCGCCAAACGGGAAGCGAATACAAAAGAGTACCACTTCCAAGTGGATGAACTAAGCGAATGGGAAACAAGAAAGAAATACATTGATTTAGATTTAAAGCTAGCGGGTTGGGAATTTAAAAAGGACGTTGTTGTGGAATACCCTGTTGTTGGCATGCCGAATCAGGAAGGAGTCGGCTATGTCGATTACGTTCTTTTTGGCGACAACGGTAAGCCGCTTGCGGTTATCGAAGCGAAACGGACAACCGCTGACCCGAACAAAGGAAAGCAACAAGCCAAACTATATGCCGACTGCATTGAAAAAATGCATGGCCAACGTCCAATCATTTTTTACACAAACGGTTTTGAAACGTATATTTGGGACGACCTTAACTATCCGGCGCGGAGAGTTTCCGGCTTTTACAATAAGGAAGAATTAAGCTTGCTTATTGATCGTCGGACGATGAAGAAGCCGCTAAAAAATGTGCAAATCAATGACAACATAACGAATCGCTATTACCAAAAAGAAGCGGTGTTAGCCGTATGTGACGCGCTCGAGAACAAACGGCGCAAAGCGTTGCTTGTCATGGCGACGGGGAGCGGCAAAACCCGGACGGCGGCCGCGATTGTCGATGTTCTTACCCGTCATAATTGGGTAAAAAATATTTTGTTTTTAGCGGACCGCAAAACTCTGGTAACGCAAGCCAAAAACAGCTTTAGCCATTTGTTGCCGAACTTGACACTTTGCAATTTGCTCGATAACAAAGACAATCCAGAGGAAAGCCGCATGGTGTTTTCGACGTACCCGACAATGATGAACGCCATTGACGAAGCGAAGCGAAAAGACGGCAAACGTCTCTTTACCGTCGGGCATTTTGATTTAATTATCGTCGATGAATCCCACCGCAGTATTTATAAGAAATATCGGGCGATTTTTGACTATTTTGACGCGATATTGCTTGGGCTCACCGCTACACCAAAGGACGAAATTGACCGCAATACATATGAAGTATTCGATTTAGAAAACGGTGTGCCGACCTATGCCTATGAGTTAGATCAAGCCGTTCAGGACGGCTATTTAGTCGATTATCGGACGATTGAAACAAAATTAAAGTTTCTCGAAGAAGGCATTCATTACGATGAGTTATCGGATGAAGAAAAAGAACGATATGAAGAAACATTTGATGAGGAAGTGGGCGAGGACATTGACAGTGCCGCGTTAAATGAATGGCTGTTTAACGACGATACGATTGATACAGTGCTGAGAGATTTAATGGAAAAAGGAATTCGCGTCGAAGGAGGAGACAAACTCGGCAAAACGATTATTTTTGCGAAAAACCATCGCCATGCGGAACGAATCGTGGAGCGCTTTGATCAATTGTTCCCTGAATACAAGGGCGGCTTTGCACGGGTCATTGATTACAGCGTGAACTATTATCAAACATTAATCGATGATTTTTCCGACCGCAACAAATTGCCGCAAATTGCCGTATCGGTCGATATGCTCGATACTGGAGTGGATATTCCGGAAGTCGTCAACCTTGTGTTCTTTAAAAAGGTACGCTCCAAATCAAAGTTTTGGCAAATGATTGGACGCGGAACCCGTTTATGCAAAGACTTATTCGGAGTCGGGAAAGATAAAAAGCATTTCCTTATTTTTGACTATTGCGGCAACTTCGAGTTTTTCCGGGAAAATCCGAAAGGAATCGAAGGAAAAGCGGTGGAAAGCTTAACGGAGCGTCTATTTAATGCCAAAATCGAAATCATTAAAGAACTGCAGCATTTACAATACCAAGAAGAAGAGTATATTGCCTATCGCAATGAATTGATTGACGAGGTGCTAGCGGAAATCAATAAGTTAAACGAAGAAAACTTCCGCGTACGCCAACATATTCAATACGTACACAAGTTTAAAAACCGGACTAAATGGGACTCCTTAACAGCGATAGATGTTAATGAAATCAAAGAACATATTTCGCCGCTGATTGTTCCGTTGAATGATGATGAATTTGCGAAACGTTTTGATTTACTCATGTACACGATTGAGTTGGCAAAACTGCAAACGAAAAATGCGACGAAGCCAATTCGGAGTGTGATTCGTACTGCAGAGGCATTGTCGAAACTCGGTTCGATTCCTCAAGTGATGGAACAAAAATACATTATTGAAAAAGTACAGACGGAAGAATTTTGGAGCGAAGCCGATATTTTCGAATTGGAAGCCGTTCGCGAAGCGTTGCGTGATTTAGTGAAATTCCTTGAAAAAGAAACGCAAAAAATTTACTATACGAACTTTCAAGACCAAGTGTTGGAAGTGAAAGAAAACGGACCGATATTTACTGTCAATGATCTGAAAAATTATCGAAAAAAGGTGGAACATTATCTGCACGAACACCGCGACCAGATGGCCATTTACAAGCTGCGAAATAATAAAAAGCTAACCGTCCAAGACGTAAAAACGTTGGAACATATTCTTTGGAATGAGCTTGGCACACAGGAAGATTATAAAAGAGAATTCGGAGACACACCGATTACAAAGCTCGTCCGCCAAATCGTAGGCCTTGACCCACAGGCCGCCAACGAAGCGTTTTCCGAATTTTTATCAAGCGAACGGTTGAACATCCAACAAAGCCGTTTTGTCAAATTGATCATCGATTACTTTGTGAAAAATGGAGTCATGGACAAGCGGGTGCTGCAGGAAGAACCGTTCAAAACCGTTGGCAGCATTGTTGAACTCTTTCAAGACAACATGGATGACGCGCGGAAGATTATTCGCATTATCGATGAGATTAACCGAAATTCGGAAGAAATTGCGGGGGCGTGAGCGATGGGCGGCATCAACCGGGAAGAGGTTCTCGCGGGAATGGATCAATCGCTGGTTGTGATGGCACGGATGGAGATGCGCTGTCTTTCCTAGGGGCAGTGCACGATAAGGAGCGCTGAACGTGAGCATTTCGTCTCTCATTTTGCTTTTGTTGGTCATGTCGATCGTGTTGTTCGTGTATGGTGTTGTCCAAAAGAGCAAAGCCGCGAAACGGATCGCCTTTGGCCTCTTCGTCGCATCGGTCGGATTGGCCGGTTTTGTCGTGTTTCTCATCGGCTATATGTAACAACAGCCAAAGCCGAACACGCTGTTCTGTGTGTTCGGCTTTGCGTTTGCGGCGATTCAGATGGGGATCATTGGGGGAGATGGGGCTCGCGCTCAAGGCCTCAAGGACTGGCATTAGGGGACCGTTCGAGGCGGATTTCTCTGTCTTGCCTCATCTATCATTTTTGGGCTTCAAAGTTATTTTTAAAAAAGCGAAGAAAGTCGTTCATTTTTCTACACGAGGACAAGCGCAGGAAATATAAAGAAAATACAGAAAAGAATGATATATGAAAAAAATTATTGAAGCTGAAATGTGTAATATTTATAATATTATTTAAGTTGTGTGTTGTACAACAAAAATAATCAGCTGGCATAGGAGGGATTGGGTTGATTGAAAAGCTTGTAGAAACGGTGAACGGGTGGCTATGGAGTCCTTTTTTGATTGCATTCATTGTTTGTTGCGGTTTGTATTTTAGCATTCGCACCCGTTTCCTGCAAATCCGCCATGTGAAAGAGATGGTCCGGCTTGTGACGACGGGGAAAAGCTCTGAGGCCGGGGTGTCTTCTTTCCAGGCGTTGACGATGTCGTTGTCCGGCCGCATCGGCGTCGGGAACGTGGCCGGGACGGCGACGGGGATTGCGTACGGGGGGCCGGGCGCGGTCTTTTGGATGTGGGTGATCACCTTTATCGGAGCGGCGACCGCGTATGTCGAGTCGACGCTGGCGCAAATTTATAAAGAGGAACAAGACGGACAATACCGCGGCGGTCCGGCGTTCTACATTGAAAAAGGCCTTGGCTGGAAATGGTTTGCGGTGGTGATCGCCGCGGCGATCATTCTCTCGATGGCGGTGCTGATGCCGGGAATTCAAGCAAACTCGATTGCCGACAGCTTTTCGAATGCGTTTGGCATTCCGAAATTGGTGACGGGAATTTTCGTGATTGCCGTTCTTGGCTTTACGATTTTTGGCGGAGTGAAGCGGATCGCGAAAACGGCGGAAATTGTCGTGCCGTTTATGGCAGTTGGCTATTTGTTGGTCGCGATTGCCATTATTGCGGCCAATATTGAAAAAGTCCCGGATGTGTTTGGTTTGATTTTCAAAAGCGCGTTTGGCGCTGATCAAGTGTTTGGCGGCATTCTTGGTTCGGCGGTGATGTGGGGGGTCAAACGCGGCCTTTATGCGAATGAAGCGGGGCAAGGGACGGGCGCCCACCCGGCAGCGGCGGCGGAAGTGTCCCACCCGGCGAAGCAGGGGCTTGTGCAGGCATTTTCGATCTATTTGGACGTGTTCTTGGTCGTGACGGCGACGGCGCTGATGATTTTGTTTACAGGTCAATACAATGTGATCAATGAAAAAACGGGAGAGACGATTGTCGAGCATTTGAAAGGGGTGGAACCGGGCGCAGGGTATACGCAGGCGGCGGTGGACACGCTCTTCCCGGGATTCGGGTCGGCCTTTATTGCGATCGCTCTGTTCTTCTTCGCGTTTACGACGATGTACGCGTATTACTATATTGCCGAGACGAACCTCGCCTATTTGGTGCGCAGTGAAAAGAGGGGAACGGCCTTCTTTGCCTTGAAGCTCATCTTTTTGGCGGCCACGTTCTATGGAACGGTCAAAACGGCGACGACGGCGTGGGCGATGGGCGACATCGGGCTTGGCATCATGGTGTGGCTCAACTTGATTGCGATCTTGTTGTTGTTTAAACCGGCCTATATGGCCTTGAAAGATTACGAAGAACAGCTGAAGCAAGGGAAAGATCCGGAGTTCAACGCGTCGAAATACGGAATCAAGAACGCGGAATTCTGGGAAAATGGATATAAGAGATGGGAAGAAAAGAAAGAGAAGGCATTGTAACAGGTTGATTGGTTGGAGTCGACGGTGTCCCGGATGCAGCGGGACACCCTTTTTTCATCATCATCTATATGGATTAAGGAACACTTTCGTTAGACATTCTCTAGGATGGGCATCCTCGAACCATCTTGACCCCCGTGAATTCATGCGATTTTGCCATTATGATGGCTCCTCATCCGCTTCCACCACACGCTTGAGAGCCGCAAGCCGTTCATCCCAATACCCTTCAAAGAAGGAAAGCCACGTTTTCAGTTCGACGAGAGGTTCGGGCTCCAGCCTGTACCTTGTTTCGCGTCCCGTTTTCCGACAGCTGACCAACCTTGCTTTATTGACAGCTGTGCGGCTGATCGGGAAGGATTTGGCAATCGCGGCAATCGACAATTCGTTGTCCGCGAGTAGCTGCAACATCTGGCGGCGGGTTGGATCGGCGATGGCGTGAAACACATCGTGCTTCGGCGCGGAAACGGTTCGTTTATCCTTCAAGATATGTGGGAAGTTTTTGGTTGACAATGTTCTCCCACCCGTCATCCATAATCTTGCGAACGACTGTGTGAGGCTGCCCAAATTCGGTTGTTTTGTCCGCATCCCATCCGGAATGGATCAAGGTGAATTCCGTTTTTCCGTCTTCCAATGCTTTTAATTCCCAATCTTTTCCCCTGCGCGAAGTTTCTTTGGATTCGTCCACTGATCGTGTACAATACATAAAGGGTGACAACATCGTTCATCTCGGAAGGAGGAAAGCCATTGACAGACAGCGGAAAACAATCGTTCATTACGGACATTCATCAGTTGGATAAAAAAGGAGCGGGACAAGCGGTCGTTTGGCAGGAAGAAGAAGGGAGGAGAAAAAAGCTCAAACTCACTGTTCCGTCCACGCTTCCTGGTGAAAAGGTGCGGGTTTTGATCGATTGGCCGAAACGCCGGAGGGCCCATGCCCGAGTGGAAGAAGTGATCGAGCGGCATCCAGAGCGGCTCGATCCGCCGTGTCCGCACTTTGACCGCTGCGGCGGCTGTGTCTGGCAGCACTGGCGCTATGAGGGACAGCTGCGGCATAAGACCGAACAGGTGAAGGCGCTGCTTGCCCAGCACGGATTTGATCCGGACGTTGTGCGCGAGACGATCGGGATGGAACATCCGTGGCATTACCGCAATAAAATGGAGTTTACGTTCTCTCCTGAGGGCCTGCTTGGACTGCACGAGCAAGGGAATTTCCGGCAAGTGATTTCGTTGGAGACATGTCTCATTGCCGGCGAGAAGATCGTCAAAGCCGCTATGGAAGTGGCGCGTTGGGCGCGCGATCATCAGCTGCCTGGGTATCACAAAGACACCCATGAAGGGCTGCTTCGCCACGTCATGGTGCGCGAGTCGTTTGCGACAGGAGAGGTGATGGTGGCGCTCTTTGCGACCGAGGCGCCGGAAGGGGAGTTGAAAGAAGCGGCGGCTGATTTGACGGAGCGGATCACGAAGGCGCTCCCGGACGTGAAAAGTTTGCTTTGGCTGGAGAATCGGGCGTGGGCCGACCGCACCCAGGCGGAACGAACGCACGTGCTGGCCGGACGGGATTTCATTTACGATGAATTGTGCGGGTTCCGCTACCGTCTTTGGTTTGATACGTTTTTCCAAACGAACCCGGTGCAGGCGGCCAAATTGGTTGAACTGGCGTTGGAGATGGGCGAGCCCAAGCCCCATGAGAAAATGATCGATCTCTTCTGCGGAGTCGGCACGTTTTCCTTGCCGTTCGCCAAGCGGGTGAAGGCGTTGGCGGGCATTGAAATTGTGGAAACGTCGATCGAGTCGGCGAAACGAAACGCGAAAGACAACGGCGTTGACAATACGTACTTTTTGGCGCGGGATGCACGGCGCGGGATTGATGACGTGTTGGAGCAGTTCGGGCGGCCGGAGCTGCTGCTTTTGGATCCTCCACGTTCTGGCGCAGGCGGAAAAGTGATGCGCAAAATCGGCCGGGCGCAACCGGAGCGGGTGGTGTATGTCTCGTGCAATCCGGAGACGTTTGTGGCTGATATTGCGGAGCTAGCCCCGTTCGGCTATGTGTTGAAAACTGTCCAACCGGTGGACATGTTTCCGCATACGGCGCATGTCGAGTGCTGTGCGTTGCTTGTGAAATCCACATAATCAATCCAGAACGCCCGCTTCCTAATGGAGGAAACGGGCGTTTCGTATTTTCTAGAAAGAAACCGTGCCGCTTCGCCTGCGAAACAGCGATGATGGAAAAACCGGGAGAATAGGGGGCAAGCTGCCGACCTGCTTCACGATGGAGGAAAAGAGGCCGATGGCCCCTTTTGTCTTTTTAGTTCAGCTATGGCGCTGAATGAGATTGGCCAGCCGTTGCGGCAACGATGCGATATCGTTCGGCCCGTAGGTGAACCGGACAAACGTCTCGTCCATGTCAAGCGCCTCTGCGAACAACCCGGAAAGTCCACGTGCCTTGCGGTCGATTTCCAAAATGGTTTCGACTTCGTGTTCAGAAACAAAGAAGATGGCTTCCAATTCGTCAAGACGGCTTCGAAACGCCCCGCTTCTCGGACGAAATTCAAACTCTTGGACAAACGGCAGCCGCCGTTGCCAATAGCGTGGCGCTTGTTCGCATTGGACGTGGCGGAGGCGGAATCCTAATTGCTCGGCTGCCTTGAGAAACGCCGTGACAAGCGGGTGCGGCTCGATGGTGAGATAGTCACGGTCTTGCGGATCGAGCGCCATTTTAATGTCAAGACCGGTCTGCAGCCACACTTTCGAGGTGCCGAGCGTAACCGGCACGTCGTACGGTAAGGCGAATTGAAACGGAATGGTCTTTGTATCATTCGGTCCAATCGTCAGCGGGCCGCTCACTTTGTAGCGCGCCAGCACGGCTTTTTCTTCAAATTTCTTATCATCGATTTCGCGGATGTACGTTGTGACTAATGCCAAATAAATTTCATCAATGTGCTGTTCGACGCTGCCGCCGCGAATGTCGACAACCCCTTCGACGGTTTCGCCTTGGACATATTGCGCTTTGGCGAGCTTCGTATCAACAGTGGCGGCACCGATGCCGATCGAACTTAACAGTTTTTTGAACAACACGTTCTCCCCCTTGTCAGCGATTTTAGTTGAGAATACGGAGCACCTGGTGAAAAGGTTCTGCTCTTCTTTAAAGTAACATAACGCCTAAAGGGGTTCCACTGTTTTGGAAAGCGAGACGGTTTTTGCTAAAATGGCGTATATGGATGAGAAGGGCGGGTCATGAATGAAACGGGTCATTCATGTTGTCGGGGCAGCCATCTTCAATGAACAGAGGGATGTGTTATGTGCGTTGCGCGCGCCGAACATGTCGCTTCCCAACGTGTGGGAGTTTCCGGGCGGCAAAGTGGAAGAGGGGGAGCGGCCCGAAGACGCTTTAGTTCGGGAAATTCGCGAGGAGCTTGGCTGCACCATTTCGGTCGGTGAGTTGTTGGCTGATGTGTTCCATGAGTATGAACACGCCATCGTGCATTTGCGGACGTATGAAGCCCGCTTAGTCGATGGGGAGCCGCGGGCGCGGGAGCATGCTGAGCTTCGGTGGGTGCCGCTTCAAGCATTGCGCTCGCTTGAGTGGGCGCCGGCGGACATTCCGACTGTTGAGGCGTTGTTGGTTGAGGGGGAAGCGCAGAAGGGCGTTTTGGACGTTCTGATGAGACCGAGATCTATCGACGATTGAGGTGAAGAAAGCCTGGTTGCGGCCGTTTGCCATGTGGCCGCACCAGGCTCTTTTTGTGTCAGCATGTTAGCGGATGTCAAGTGGGTCGACTGCTTTATCCGTCACGGTGCACGTTTCGGCCAAGGAGAGGTCGGCGGCGGCGTCTTCGGCGGTGACGAGGACGCGCCAGCTCGGGTTCTCGATCAAACGGCAAAAATCAAGAAAGCGCGTTTGAGCGATCGCTTCGTACCACCCGTGGCGGTCCGAGAGCACCACAGTGCGCTCGTATGGGCGGCGCGGAGCGGCTGAAGGTTCCGTGGGCGGCAACAGCCGATCGGCCGCTTGCTGCAGTTGTTCGATAGCGTCAGCCGACGGCTTTGTCGGGATGGCGTCAAGCCAGGCGTCAATGCAGGCTGCCTCCTCGTCAGTGACGAGGCCGGAGACGGACAGCTGCGTCGGAATCCAGCCTTCAAGCACGATGCGCCCGCGTGCCGTATGAATGTCCCAGTGCGTCGATTCCGAAGCGGCAGGGTCCATCGTAAAGCCGTGGTAATAATGGACAGGGATGCGCCGTCCGTTGCCTTGATGAATCACCGTAGCGCCGACGCGCGGCCGTGTGCCGTTTGTTTCCCTTAACGCGAACCCGTGCGCGGAAACCGCTTCGCCAAACCAATCGCGACCGACTTCAAAAAAGTGGACGCCGTGCTCGATCAGGATGCCGCCGCTTCGCCGCTCGTCCCAAAACCAATGGCCTTTGGCGACGCGGTGAGCAGCGTTGTGAAGGCTTGCGTAGTCCACTGGTCCAAGAAGCGCGCGGTGGATGAGTTGCTTGACAGCTTCTGTGAGCGGATGGTAGCGCAAGACGAGATTGACCGCCAACGCCCGGTTTTGGCGGGCGGCGAGCTGGATGTTCGCCCGCAACGCCTCGGCGGTGAGGCCGCCTGGCTTTTCAAGCAGCACATGTTTTCCTTCCTCAAGCGCCCGCTCGGCAAGCGGGGCGTGCAAATGCGGCGGGGTGGTGAGAATGACGATGTCGACGTGCGGGTCAACGATCAATTGTTCAGCTTCGCGGTATTCGCGCACGTCGCCCGCCTGCGGCTGACGGCGGCGATAGGCGTCGATGACGCGCTGGCGCTTTTCGTCTGTACGGCCGGCAACGGCTGTCAATTGAAATTCAGGCAGCGGCGCGAGCGCGCCGGCGAGAAATTCAGCGAATGCGCCGGCACCGGCAATGCCAACATGGTAACGGAAAAATGAAGAAATCATGGCGTATTCTCCTCCTCCCTCACATATATATAGCATTAACGATGTTCATTATACCGCAAAGAAAAAGAAGAACGAGAAAATGAAAGTTTTGAAATTTGCAAGCATCAATCATTCCTCATCGACACCATCCGACAATCATTTCGCTTGCGCAACAGAAGGAATATTATGTATATTATTATTAGCAACCATCACAGCCGAGTGCTAGCAATCTATGAATCACTTTCATTTTCTCGTTCATCCATCAAAAATCGTGTCTAGTTTTGTGAAAAAAATCGTATGGAGGGATGACGAAATGAAAGCATTGTTGCTGGCAGGAGGATTAGGTACGCGTCTTCGTCCATTGACCGAAAACATCCCCAAACCGATGGCCCCGATTGCGAACCGGCCATGGCTTGAACACCTCATCGTTCATCTTCGCGACCAAGGAGTCAACGAATTTGTCATCGCCGCACATCATTGTTCAGAAGTGATCCGTCGCTATTTCGAAGATGGGAAGCGCTGGAACGTCAAGATTACATACGCGCTCGAACCGTTCCCGCTCGGAACGGCTGGGGCGATCAAAAACGCCGAGCGCTGGCTGAAGGAACGGTTTCTCGTGTTTAACGCCGACATTGTGCATTTGCCGCAATTGATCCCGCTGCTTGATTTCCATCGTCAACATGGCGGTTTGGCGACCATTGTTTTAACGGAAGTAGACGATCCTTCTTCCTATGGGGTGGTCGAACAAGACGATCGTGGGCAAATTTTACGCTTTGTCGAAAAGCCGCGCCGCGAAGAAGCGCCATCGAACCGCATCAATGCCGGCATGTATATTTTCGAGCCGGACGTGATGCGCTATATTCCGGCTGAGCGGGAAGTATCGATTGAACGCGAAACATTCCCGCTGCTGATCGAGAAGAATGTCGGTGTATATGGCATCGTCAGCAACGGATACTGGCGTGATATGGGGACGCCGGCCCGCTACCGCCAAGTGCATTGGGATGCGTTGCGTCGGGAGTTTCCGATTCCGCTCAAAGGACGTGAAATTCAACCGGGCGTGTTTGTCGGTGAAAACGTGGAGATTGGGTCTGGCGTTTTGTTTGTGCCGCCTGTGCTCATCGGCGACCACGTGAAAATCGGTCCGCAGGCCGTCATTGGCCCGAATGCGGTCATCGGCGACCGCTGCCAAATTGGCGCCCGCGTCCATTGCGCGCAGACAATCGTTTGGGACCGCTCTGTCATTCGTGACCGCAGCCGTTTGCAAAACAGCATTTTCGGCTATCGGACGGTGACGCCGGCGGGAGAAGTGTTCGAAGATTCGATTATTAATCAGTTCAAGGAGGCGGTGCAAGCATGATTCGAATTGCCTACGTCAGCACGTACCCGCCGCGGCGGTGCGGGCTGGCGACGTTTACGGAACATTTGCGCCAAAGCATTGACGGCGTCCGGGGCCCGTCTGATGGCGACCGCGTCATCGTTTTGTATAACGAAAGCGACGGCGATGACGCCTACCGCCACAACCCGGCGTATTGGCCGCTTCCGGCGCAAAACCGCGCGGCGTATGCCGAGATGGCCAAACGGGTGAATGAAAGCGACATTGACATCGTTTTATTGCAGCATGAGTTCGGCATTTTCGGCGGCGAGGCGGGCGAATACATTCTTGATTTCATCGCCGCGCTAGAAAAACCGCTTGTGACGACGTTCCATACGGTGTTTGCCGAACCGCCGCTGCCGTACCGCCCGATTCAAGAAAAGATCGCGGCGGCAAGCGATGCGATCATCGTCATGAACCGGCAGGCGATTCCGTATTTGGTCAAAGCGTTTGGCCTGCCGGAAGAAAAAATTGTCTACATTCCGCACGGTGCTCCAGGCCCAAGCAGCGAAAATCGCGATTCGCTTCGCCGACGCCTCGGATTCAGCGGCCGCAAAGTGATGTTGACGTTTGGGCTGCTCAGCCGCGGCAAAGGGATTGAATCGGTTTTAGCCGCATTGCCGGGCGTTGTGCGCAAGGTGCCGGAAGCGCTGTATGTCATCGCCGGCCAAACACATCCGGAAGTGAAAAAACGGGAGGGCGAGGCGTACCGCGATGAGCTGAAAGCGTTGATTCATCGGCTTGGACTCGACGGCCATGTCCGCATGGAGGACCGGTATTTCAGCGAAGAAGAGCTGATTGATTATTTGACGGCGTGCGATTTGTATGTCACCCCGTACCCGGGCATGCAGCAAATCACAAGCGGCACGCTCGCCTATGCGGTCGGCGTCGGCCGTCCGGTCGTTTCGACCCCGTATGAGCATGCGCGCGATTTGTTGCAAGGTTGTGAAGAGCTGTTGTTGCCGTATGGCGATACGACCGCCTGGGAAGAGCGGCTCGGGCAGCTGTTGGCCGACGAGGCGGCGCTGAAGCGATGGGAGGAAAAGGTGCGCCAAATCGGGGCAAACACGCATTGGCCGCGCGTCGGCGAACAGCATGTCGCCTTGTTTGCGCGCATGTGCGACGCGAAACGTGGGGAGGTGAAGACCATTGGCACCGTCAGTCATTAAGTTCGACCATCTCGAGCGCATGACTGACGACACCGGATTGCTTGAGCATAGCCTTGGCCGCATCCCGCGCCGTCGCGAGGGTTATTCGACCGATGACAACGCCCGCGCCATTTGGGCGTGCCTGGAATGGCTGGCGCTATGTGAAGACAAAGGAGAGAAAGAGCGGCTGCACCGTTTGCTTGACCGGTATTTGGCGTTTTTGCTTTGGGCGCAAAACGATGATGGCACGTTCCATAACAACTTTTTCTTCGATCGGACAAAAGAAGAGGAAACGCCGTCAGACGACTGCTTCGGGCGGTCGTTTTGGGCGGCGGCGTTGGCTTACGTTCGCCTCAGCGATCCGGCGCGGCGCGAGGCGGCAGCAGATATGTTGCGGCGGGCCATGCCGGCGGCTTGGGAGCTTCGTTCGCTGCGCGGCGTCGCCTGGGGGGTGGCCACTTGCGGCGTCTTATTGACAGAAGGACGCCCGCTTGGCGTCGATCAAGAGGAAGTGGCAGCTTTGGCTGCACGGCTTGAGCAGCGGCTGCTTGCGGCGTATTGGGAGCATGCTGGCGACGATTGGCATTGGTATGAGCCGGAGTTGACGTACGCCAACGGGGTGCTGCCGTGGGCGCTTTGGACGGCATATCGGCGCGCGCCGCGGAATGAGGTGAGGGAAGTGGCGGAAAAAAGCCTTGCTTTCCTTATTGAAAAAATGAGCGGACCGGAAGGTGTCATCCGCCCGATCGGCAACCGCGGCTGGTGCAGCCGCCGCTACCGCGCCGATTGGGATCAGCAGCCGCTTGATGTGATGAAGCTCGCTTTGGCGGCGCGCGAAGCGTATTGGGCGACGGACGACGAGCGTTATCGCGGCGTCGTCCGCCGCTGCCTGGCGTGGTTTTATGGAAGCAATGACGGCCGCGTTCCATTGGCTGACCGAAGCGATGGCAGCTGTTGTGATGGGCTTGGTCCAAACGGCCCGAACCCGAATCGGGGGGCAGAGTCGACGCTATCTTACTTATTAACGGCAGCAATCGCTCAATCGATTTCGGTGGAGGTGGTTGTCGATGAATACGTCAACAACGAAACCGTTCGCATGGCCGGCACACGTGTTTAAAGAATACGACATCCGCGGACGAGCCGGAGAGGAGCTCGATGAGTCGTTCGCGTATTGGCTCGGACGGGCCTTTGCCGACATGATGAAAAAGGAAGGCGAGAAGAGGGCGGTTGTCGGTCATGACAATCGTCTGTCATCGCCTGGCTTGCATCGGGCGCTCAAAGATGGGCTGCTCGATGGCGGCTGCGATGTCGTCGATATTGGGCTTTCGACGACGCCGATGTTTTACTACAGCTTATACTACACGAACATTCCATGCGGCATGATCATCACCGCCAGCCATAACCCAGGGGATGAGAACGGATTTAAAATCGCCATGGGAAAAACGACAATTTATGGCGAGCGCATCCAAGCGCTGCGGCGGGCGATGGAGCGGCTCAGCCAGGAACAGCCGCGTCCTGAAACAGCGCGCGGGCGCGAGGAAACGCTTGACCTTGCTCCGGCCTATATCAAGATGTTGAAGGAGAAAATTAAGCTCGGTCCGCGCAAGCTGAAGGTCGTCGTCGACTGCGGCAACGGCACCCCATCGATCATTGCGCCACAAGTGCTCAAAGAGTGGGGATGCGATGTCATCCCGCTTTACTGTGAATCCGATCCAACGTTTCCGAACCATCATCCGGACCCGGTCGTGCCGGAAAACTTGGCTGATTTGATTGAAACCGTGCGCAAGGAGCGGGCTGATCTCGGCTTGGCGTTTGACGGCGACGGCGACCGGATTGGCGTTGTGGATGAAACGGGTGCGATCCGTTGGGGCGACCAACTGATGGTGCTGTTCTGGCGCGAGATTCTTAAGCGCTATCCGGGAGCCGACGCGCCCGTTGAAGTGAAATGTTCGCAAGCGCTTGTTGAGGAAATTGAACGGCTTGGCGGGAAACCGTTCTTCCATCGCACCGGCCATTCGCACGTCAAAGCGACGTTGCGCCGTCGTCCGGAGATCCCGTTTGCTGGTGAAATGTCTGGCCATTTGTTCTTCAATGATGAGTTTTACGGCTATGACGATGCACTGTACGCCGCTGGGCGCCTGCTTCGATTACTGTCGCACGATGAGCGCCCGCTGTCCGAGTGGTTTGCCGATGTGCCGCGGTACGCGGCGACGCCGGAGACGCGAGTTGCTTGTCCGGAAGAGAAAAAACCAGCTGCCATTGCTGCGGTGAAAAACCGGTTCGCTGGCCGCTATCCGGTTGTTGACGTCGATGGCGCCCGCATCCAGTTCCCGGAAGGCTGGGGGTTGGTGCGGCCGTCGAACACGCAGCCGATTCTCGTCTTACGCGCAGAAGCGAAGACGGAGGAAGCGCTGGCGGAGATTAAGCGGCAACTGTCTGATTGTCTCCATGCTCTTGAATTGTGCATCGATTGGTGATGTTCATTTCCAAGCTGCTCGAAATGCTTGGGCCTGTTCTTGATGGTGCGCTCTGTTTGGCGCAAAAACTCTTTTCCGGCGCGGCGCCCGCTATCTCGTGCGGGCCGCCGGCGCCGGTTTGTTTTTGCTGTCGCAGGGGGTTAAAGCTTGATTTCTTGCCAGTTATTTGTCCATAATAGATAGGGGTAAAAACGAGTTGTAGGAGAGTTGAAGGCGTGGTGATCCGTGAATCGTTGCAATATATTCAAGATGCATACGCGGCATTGACGGAGTTGAGCATGCTTATCGTCGATGATCACGGCGCTCCCGTGACGAAAGTATCGAATATGACCGAGCTGGCGGAGCTCGTTTTGTTTGCAGCTGAAAGGGAAGCGCCATCGTTTTTCTGCCCGCGAGAACTTGTTATTGACGGATGGCAGCGTCCATCGGTCGTACCGGTCGGGCGTTTTGGCATGAAAAGCATCGTCGCTCCCGTGTTTGTCGATGAGAAGGCGGAATATTGGATTTGGGCAGGCGTGTTTATCGAGGAAGAGACGAAATGGCTTATTTGCGAACAGCCGCTGGCAGCCGGCGGAAAGTGGGTGTCAGCCATCGAACGATCGGTGGCGCTGCCGGCGCGGGCAGTCGAAGCGAAGTTAAAAGATATAGAAAAGATGGCGGTCATATGCGGGGAATTAATCAGCGGCGAGCGCCGCAAGCAGCAATGCTGTGAATACGGAAAACGGCTCGAAGCAGTGGTCACGGACAGCTCCGCCCTAGCGGACGTGGATAAGCTGCTTTTTGAGTTGCGGGCGTTCGATGAACGCGTCGATATGGCGTTGTATATCGCCAAGTGTCCGCAAGGATGGATGGTGGCGGCGGCAAGCGGGGAAAAGGCCGGAAAGCTGCGAGGCAAGATGATCGATGCGTTGTTTCCGCCGCTTTCGTCTTCGAAGCCGCCGCTTCGTTCGGTTTACGTTCAAGATGCCGCTTTGGATCCACGCTTTTCCTTTTTTGTCCGCCATGGCATCCGCCCGAAAGCGATGATTGCGTATCCGGCGATGTACGGGAAAACAATGGAAGGATGGGTCATGATCGGCAGCGAGGCGGCCTCTTCACTGCCAGCGGCGCTTCGTTCGGTCGGCTCCGCCCTCGTTCAACATTGGCTGCTTCTGGCTAAATGTACAGAGGCCGATATGAAAATGGACCGCCATTTGATGCGCCTTTCGATGTTGATGGAAATTGGACGGGCCATGCGTATGGTGCAGAATGAGGAAGAAATCATCCGGATGATGGCCGAATTCGCCGCGGAGTTTGCTTACGGGGATTTCGTCTGTGTGGTATGGTCTAATGGCGGCCAAACAGCCGTTGTCCACGAAGGGGCGATGGACGTAGAAATGGCCGTTCGTTATCGGGATGATGTCTGCCGTCGCTATGGCTGTCACGGCGAGAAGGCGAAAAGCGAGGTGCCAGCGTTGCTTGATGTCGAGGGCAAATCGGTGATGGAAGTGCCGTTTTTCGTCGGCGATGGCCGCTATGGCGTTCTCGCCGTTCATATAAAGAAAGGAAGGGAAGCGAAAGAGGCGGAAGTGTATATGACGGCGCTGGCCGCGATTGGTGCGATGATGATTAGCGGCAAGGCCCACGGTGAGAATGATGGGACGGTCAATATCGACATGCTGTCCGAGCAGTTGACAGCCCGGGAGATGGATGTATTGGAGCTGCTCATTCAAGGCTGCAGCAACCGCGAAATTTCAGAACGGTTGTTCATTAGCGTCCATACCGTGAAAAATCATATTACGAACATTTTTCAAAAAATTGGCGTCAATGACCGGTCGCAGTTGATCGCCCTTGTGTATCAACTAAACCACCGCCGGCAGCGCTGCTAAGGGGACATCATTGGACGATGGGTGCCATGATGTCTTTTTTTTTTTTGGATGTAGGAAATTGGAATGAACCCCATTTTGTATTATAATGAGTTGTAGTAAATAAGAACTATTTTTCGATAGATGGAACAATAA